>CALUXV010000002.1 GCA_944324835.1 Candidatus Gastranaerophilales bacterium | reverse complement strand
TCATTTAATAATACCCGCCGGAGGCAAAAACAAATATTTATTACAATTAATTTATAATATAACACAATACCAATTGTATTATATAATAATCAAATAATTAAATAATTAAAATGTTAATTATGAAAAATAATTAATATTTTAATTTTCTCTTAATCTTGTGATGAAATTCTTCAATCTTTCCATTGCAATTTTTAATGTTTCAAGAGAATAAGCGTAAGATATTCTTAAAAATCCTTCTCCGCTGTCACCAAATGCAGTTCCGGGAACTGTTGCAACTTTTTCTTCTTTCAAAAATCTTGTTGCGAATTCTTCACTTGTCATACCGAATTCTTTGATGCAAGGAAAAACATAAAATGCCCCGTACGGTTCAAAACATTCTAGCCCCATTTCTTTGAACGCATTCATCAGAAATCTGCGTCTTTGATTGTATGCCGTTTTCATTTCCTGAATATCATCATCGCCGTTTTTTAATGCTTCAACTGCAGCATATTGGCTTGTTGTAGGAGCACACATAATTGCATATTGATGAATTTTTGTCATCTGTTTGATAATTTCTTTTGGACCGCAAGTGTAACCTAATCTCCAGCCGGTCATTGCATAAGCTTTTGAAAACCCGTTAATAAGAATTGTTCTCTCTTTCATGCCGGGTATTGAAATTATTGAAACGTGTTTATCCTTGTATGTCAATTCAGCATAAATTTCATCTGACATTACAAAGATATCTTTTTCTATAATAACCTTTGCAATTTTTTCCAAATCCTCTTTTTCCATAATAGCCCCTGTCGGATTGTTAGGGAACGGAAGAACAAGAATCTTCGTTTTGTCAGTAATTGCATTAAGTAATTCTTCTGCAGTCAAACGAAATTCATTTTCAGCTTTTAAATTGATGATAACAGGTTTTGCACCTGCAAGAATTGCACAAGGTTCATAAGAAACGTAACTCGGCTGCGGAATAATAACTTCATCTCCGGGGTTAAGCATAGCACGAAAACCTATATCAATAGCTTCCGAGCCGCCAACGGTTACGAGAACATCTGAATCCGGATTGTATTCAACATTTTGAGACCGTTTGATATAATTACAAATTTCTGTTTTTAATTCTTTTAAACCAGAATTAGAGGTATAAAAAGTTCGTCCTTTTTCAAGAGAATAAATTCCCTCATCTCTGATATGCCATGGCGTATCAAAATCAGGTTCACCAACCCCTAAAGATATTGCATCTTTCATTTCTGATACTATATCAAAAAACTTTCTGATACCGGACGGTTTTATATTTACGATTGTATCTGACAAAGGATTTCTCATGGAGTAATTACCTCTCTTTTATCTTCGTATTTTTCAGAGAACATTATTCCATGGTCTTTGTATTTTTTTAGAATAAAGTGTGTTGCAGTGCTCAAAACGCTATCCAATGTAGAAAGTTTATCGGATACGAAATTGGCAATTTCTTTAAGAGATTTTTCTTCTAATATAACAAGCAGGTCAAAACCTCCGGAAATTAGATACACGGCACGAACTTCCGGGTATTTATAAATACGCTCCGCAATATTATCAAACCCTTGTCCTCTTTGAGGCGTTACTCTTACTTCAATCAATGCGGTAACTTTTTCAATATCAGTTTTTTCCCAATTAATAAGTGTATGGAACCCGCAAATTATACCTTCGTCTTGAAGTTTTGCAAGTTCATTTATGATATTAATTTCTTCTACACCTAATAAAACAGCAAGTTCTTTTGTATCAATACGGCTGTTTTTTTCAATTATTGCCAATAATTCGTCTCTCATACCATCTCCTTTTTAAGTATATTTTAATACAAAAGAATATTGAAAGATAGCAAAAAATATATTTATGTATTTTAAATATAAATGGACGTTTGATAATCTGAGGCTCAGGTATGAATATAAAAAATACATTTAATAAAATAGTGCTTGGAACTACTTTCCTATCTGCAACGGCTTGTAGAGAACCGTTGTATAAACTTCCAGAGAATATTTCAAATCCGATTGTTCAAAGAGTTGATTCGTTTGCTAAATCCTCATTAAACAAAATTGATACTATTGGACTGGATTTATTCAAAGTTGACACCATACAAATTTCGCATAAGGATTTAAACAATACCAAAAAACTTTCAGAGAACTTGGTAGATAGAGCATCTAAGGCTAATCCTGAAATTTGTACGGATGTTAAATTATCTACCGGATATGGGATTACTTCAACAGGGAAAATGGGGGTAATTATAGAAAATAATTATATATATACACCCAAATATATTCCTCTTTCAATTAAAGCTGAAATGCAAAATAAAGTATTTTCGAATAAAAACAGAACTAAATTTTATGTTCCTGTAAATTATTACGGAAAGAAAAATCCTAATTTAGCTCCAAGATATTTTAGAGAAAATTAAACTATTTTATACGCTTTAAAGATGATAAGAAGTTGTTATGTTCAACATCTCCGTCAACTTTAGTTAAAAAGATTTGGCAATCTTTATCCGGCGCATCAATATCAGGCAGTTGTTCAATTTCTGCCGCATAATAATTGGATTCATTTGAATTTCCAAGAGGAATTCTATTTGCAAGAGCATTCAATGAAATATTTCTCAATGCACCAGATACACCTTTTTTCTTGTTAGACATCTTAGTATAAATACGTAATATTGCATCTCTAGATTCCAAATCAAATGTTCCAATTATGAATGAACTTAATTGAGATGCTCTGGATTTAATTTTAATTGGTACTATTTTATTGTCTTTAAGAGTTAATTCTCCGTGTATTCTGTCGAAATGTCCTTCCGGGATATTTACCAAATCAACAAGAGTTGATGGACTAATCATTGCCATTGGATTTCTGAATAATGCCGCAAACTTAAGAACATATTCCAAAAATCCGACTTTTCCAATTGTTCCGTTTTGGATATCAAATTTGATAACACCGTTAAGTTTAAATGTGTCATCAGTATTAAGTTCTATCAAACCTTTTGCTTTACCGGATATTTCTTTTTTGAGGTTCAATAAAGATGTTGCAATTATATCTGAATCAACGTCTTTAACTCCAAGACGTACATAATAATTATGTTTCATTAAATCACAACGAACTTTAAGTGTAGAAATACCTTCCGCAAAATCAAATTTGTTTGACTGGATTTGTAAAATACCATGTTTATCAAGAGTAAGTAATGCGTGGAGATTTCCCATATTTATTGCATTAAATACAGCTTTTTTCATATGGAATTTACAGTCTTCTATAATGATTAACCCTGTATCAAATACGTAAGAATCATTTGCTTCTTCTGATTCATTATCAACATCAACGTTTGACTCTGCAACAATCGGCTGAGATTTAACGGCTTGGGTATTTTGCTGATTAAATGATTTTAGGATTTTTGCAATATCAATAAAATCTACCCCTAAATCAACGTCTGTTACTACAATCGGGAATACAAGAGCATTTCTCAATTCTCCGTCAAATTTGTAATGAGAACGTTTGAATCTTCCGTAAGATGACAAATGTATATGTTTTTTATCTGTTTTAATATCTGCATTTTCGACTTTTAAACGTAGTGCAGGGATACGAATATCTTTTGCAGCCATATTAGCAACCAATACCGGATATTTCCCGCGGTTATTGACGTAAATATGCCCCTGTACATTACCTTTTTTGAAAAATCTTTTGCCTGCAAAAAGGTTAAAGAATTCACTCGGCAATGGTTCAGGAATAGTAACCCCCATATCAAGAACTTTTAGTTTTTTACAATCAAAGTTACCACTTAAGAACATAATTGAACGGCGTTTAATTTCTTTTTCTTTCATAACACCGATGTAATAATCAATTGCATTGATTTTCAACATCATATCTTCAAAATGTAAATCTGCCTTGACAATTCTCTCAAAGTTCTTTGGAGAAAGAGACATTTTATCGACTAAAATATCTTCACCCGGTAATAATCTTGAATACCCTAAGATATCAAATTTATTATTTTTTGACTTAATAATAATTCTTGTTCCTGCATCTCCGATTAAATTAAGAGGAATACCGACCATTTTGGTTAAATATTTACTTGTGAATTCATCAGTAATAAAGGTATTCGCAATGATATTCATATCCATTGTTTTAAGGTAATCCTTGATTTCTCCTGTAAAATCAATACTTTCGGTTTTTGGATTATTGCAATAATAACCTTTGAAATCTTTTAATTGAATTTTCTTATTATCAATAAGTATTTTACCTTGCGTCAAAGTAACAGGAAGATTATTCAATGGAACAAAATGCATCTTAAATTCTTTTAAATTAATATTTCCATCCAGTTTTTTCTTTTTAAGATGAAAATTAAAATCGAATTTTCCTCTCATATCATTACTGATACAAGAAAGCATTTCCTTTCCGTTTGGTATTACAAGATTGGATTCTACAAAGCGTAAAACATCTTTCAGATAAAAATCTTTTGAATAAACGGATAAATCATATTTTATTTTTCTGTTAGCAACCAATTTTACAAAGAATTTTGATTTGTTTATATAAACAGGCAAATCATTTATAAATAATGTTTTATGACTTATTTTGACTTTTCCTCTGTCTAATAAAACTACTCTGATATTTTCATTATTCTTGTGTAAATCAACTAAGACTTTAAAATATACTCTTCTATCAACTTTTTTTGCATTATTAGTACCGACATCTTTGGCTAAAATATGTATATTTGTATCTTTATCTAAATTATAAACAATTTCCGCATTTTTAACATAAAGAAGTGCATCAAATATATCAATATTCCAATTTAATTTTGGTGCAGGTTTCTTCTTTTCTTCTTTAGGAGCAAGTGCCATAAGTTTATTTACATCGGCATAAAAAGAATCAAAACCAAAACGTTTAATTATAATACGCTTAATAATTAAATCACGAAACGAAATAACCGTATTTAAATTTTTTACTTCTAATAATCGCTCATTATTTTGGGTTAAGTTTAATTTTTTTATCTTGAATGTAATTACAGGTGCAATACTTGTTTTTAATTCAGGTGAATCAATTGCAAGATTAAGTTTCATCGTGTCATAAAGAGTTTTTTCGACAAAACTAATTACTTTAGGATTGGAGACCGCAGCAGGTAAAGCCCACAAATAAACAATGTACCAGCCTGCAACTAATAAAATAATAACAGAAATAATTGTATACAAAACTTTTTTAGATAAATTTACCATGCTGCCCTCTTTATACCCAATATAGATTATATCATAATTTTATGATATCATACTTATATGAAAAAGTTGTTATTTTTAGTAGGGTTAGCTTTATTATTCCAAAACTTTGTATTTGCTGCAGATACAAATATTCAAACCTTTAGTAATGATGAAGGATTATTCGGACTCAAAAACAAGACAACAGGAGTTGTTATTGTAGAACCTATCTACCGAAAACTTATCAGAATTGGAGACTATTCCTGGATTGCAGCTAAAAAATCCAGATACGGGTTGATTGATAATCAAGGGTTTGAACTTGTACCTATGAGATACAGGCATGCCGACAGAGTTCTTGGAAAATACGCAAAACTCGGAAATGATAATGACTATGGATTATATGATGAAAAAGGGAATGTAATACTTCCTCAAATGTATTCATCTATTGAACTTTTATATGGCAATATGCTTTTGACCTGCAGAAAATATAAATACGGAGTAACGGATTTAAACGGCAATATCCTTTTACCTAATGAATTTGATGATATTTATATGCCTGATAAAGAATCATTACGTATTTTATACAAAGGTGAATGGTATGAATTTGAAAAGGCATCTCCTGATAATATTGTACCGCCAAATTCTAAACATATAAAAATTGCAGATACAGATGTTACATTTACTAAACTTGTAACAGATACCGGTATTGCATCCGGATATTATACACTTACGACTGCTGATTATATTTTGAAAATAATATCTTCAATTTCACCTGCTTATGAACAAACCATTGATGATTTAATGTTATCTCACGGGGCAGATACAGTGAATATTGTAATGAAGATGGCCTGGTTGCCGCAATTTCCTTTTGTATATGTAAAAAAGTATATAAATAATCTTATGGCTCCTAATAATGGGCCATTATCACCGGTTAGACAAAATATTCAAAGAAAACTTGCACATTAATTAAAACATGTCTTTTGTATTAGGGAAATATGGAAATTCTTTTTTGAGTGCATTTTGTCCGGTTAAATATTCTTTATAGGCTTTATTGGCAGCCTTTTCAGCCATTATTTCTAAATAGTTTTGGTCATGTTTTCTTATATATTCTGGTTCAAAAGGCATTGGGTATGATTTTTGTGCGTCAAAACATCTTATTGCTTCAAGTTTTTCATCCTTATCCTTAAGTTTGCCGAATTTTCCTCGACATTTTATTTCATACCCTGTTTCTCCGCCGGTTAGACGTCCTATTAGTGCATGTTGCGCTGCGTGTTCTGTTTCATGGGCTGCAACCATGACTATTGGTTTATATTCCGGAACTTTTCTCCATCTAATTACAGAGTCTAATGATGAAAAATGTGCTGCTGCATCCGGACCTAATTCTGTAGAAGGAATTTGTACTCTTAAACCTAAATTATCAAGTCTTTTTCTGCGCAAAAAGAAATATGATAATTCTTTGCATTTCTCTTCATCGGATAAAAAACGGTAAGGGAAGTAAACATCATTATTTAAAATAGAAATGTTTGGACTATGAACCATTTTCTCAATAGAATATTTATGTCCATCTTGAGCGATTGTTAGTTTAAGTGTTTTTTTATTTAATTTACTTTCATTATTTTTGTTAAGTGGATATTCAATAACAGAAATATCCCGTGATTTTTTATTGTAATTAGTTTTAAGCAGTGATAGTTTTTTTGCTGATTTTATATCTGTAATGCACTGTATTTCATCAGATATTTTTTTCCATTTACCAAATGCTGATATAAATTTTAAATTTTCTTCTGAAGAATTATTTATGCGATTCGCTTCTTCGATTGTTATAGTTTTAAAATTTACAACTTGATTGTTTGAGTTAATTCCGCTTCCATAGCTGTAAGTTCTCATTTTGTAATCAATATCACTTCCTTTTAAACATTTTGCTAAGGGTTTATTTTGTTCATCGTAGAAAGTTGTAATTTCTTTAAAATAATGCGGGTTAGATTTTTTTCCAACTTTAATTACACTATAAGAAACTGAATTAGATTGTACAGCCCATGATGTTGCTGGTAAATTAGAAATCGGAAGTCTTTCAGTTTTGGCAGCTAAAAAATAATCATGCTTTGGAGAACGTTCAAAAATATTATTGATGGAACGTTTGCATATTTGTTTGGCTTTATTATACAGCTTGATTGTATTAAGTTTAATCATTCTAATTGTTTATAAAACTTCTAAAGAATTTTTTTGCGCATTAAAATATTTTTCTGCACAATAATTCTAATTTTTTTGTGTTATTATTTAATACACAGGGGGTATGTAATAGTGACAAATGATGACAAAAAAGTAATAGGATTTCCGCGTGCAATGTCTTATTATACACATTATCCATTTTGGTATGGCTTTTTTAATGCACTGGGAATAAATGTTGTATTATCGGATAAAACTACAAAAGAGACTGTTTCAAATGGTGCTTCGCTTGTGGTAACAGAAACCTGTTTACCTATTAAAATATTTGTCGGACATGTTATTAACCTTCTTGATAAAGGAGTTCAAAAGATATTTGTTCCATCAATTCAATCAATTGCTCCCAAAATTTATAATTGCTCAAAAATCAGGGGCTTACCGGACTTGATTCGTAATATAATAAAAAGAGATTTTGAACTTATTGAACCAACACTTGATAAATCTGAAAAAGATCAAGGATTATATAAATTCTTATCAGAAAGTGTTGAATGTTTTGGAATTACTGATTTCGATACTATTAGAGCTGCTTCAAAAGAAGGGTGGAAACTTTACAATAATTTTTTAGTAATGGCTAGAAGCGGTTTACCTTATAACCAGGCATTTAAAAATGCATTAGAAGGGAATATTGTTTTAGATAATGATGAAAATGAGTATTCTATCTCTGTTGCAATAGCTGCTCATGACTACAATATTTTTGATGAACATGCCAGTATGAAAATATTTGATAAACTTAAAAAAATGGGTGTAAAAGTATATAGTTCAATAAATCTTACTGATGAAAAGAAAATGGAAGGGCTTAACACTCTTGAACAAAAAATGTACTGGGCAAATGAGTTGGAAATGAATGGTACTGCCGGTCATTATCTGAAAGATAACAAAATAGACGGACTTATTACTGTTAATTCTTTTGGTTGTGGACCGGATTCATTAATGGTTGAAAAAATTACAAGGAAAGCAAAAGAATTTGGAAAGCCTCTTTTAATTTTAACAATTGATGAACATACTGGCGAAGCCGGTTTTGTAACAAGACTTGAAGCTTTTATTGATATGTTGTTTAGGAAAAAACGTAGACAAATTATTAAAAAAGCTAATCTTCAGGAAAAGGAAGAATATGCTCCAAATACTAATATTTGTGAAAATATTCTTTAAACAAATATTATGAAAATTATATCAACGTTATTACAATATAATAATTTTCAAAATAAAAAAGCCGAAAATAATAATAAATATCATCAGCTTAAGCCGTTAGAATATGATACGGTTACATTTACTGCGATGAAGAAAAAACAGTTTTCGGGTTTAAATTTGGTATGCGTTGAAAAATTTAAAGCTCCGATAGAAAAATTTAATAAAGATAAGGATTTTCAAAATTGGGCTGATAAAAAGTTTAATGAACTTTATAATAAAGATTATGGCGGCAGAACCAAAAGAAGCAGGGTTCACAAGAAAATAATTCTAAGAGAGTGGTATAAATATCTTACAGAAAAAGATACTCAAACAACTAGTGCAGAAAAAGCTCTTATTATGTTTGGAATAACCAAAAATTTAAAACCCAATAGTGATATGCTGCCTCCAATTTTTAATAAAGAAGTATTGAAGAAAACTTTAGATGACATTAATCAAACGGATGCTGATATCAGTAAAATTTATAATAAGAATTTGAAAAATTATGCATTGTCAGAACTTGGTATTACTACAACAAATTCAAAATGGATAATTTTGCCATCAAAAGAACATGATAGTGAAAATTTTAGTAAGAATGTTACAAGGTTAAAAATCTTATCCCAAAACAGCTGGTGTACAAAATCCTATAAAGCTGAACCATATCTAGCAAAAGGTGATTTTCATTTGTTATTGGATAAAGGGGTTACAAAAATCGGAATATGTTTTGATAATGATACAGTTAAAGAAATCCAAGGCCGTAAAAATGACTGGAAAATCCCGGAAGAATACGCTCAAAATATTCTTGAACATATTAACGGTTTTAAATTAAGTAATAAAGCAAAAGCAGAAATAAATACAAAATAATCTATTTTATCCCGTATACAATTCTATCAAGTCCCATCATATCTTTTTCAATCATTATATTTTTATATTCAGATTTTTCCATCAAATTATATACATCTTGTCCTTGATTAAAGCCAATTTCAAAAGCAAGAAAACCGTTATCATTAATATAATTCAAAGACTCAGGAATTATTTTTTCGTAGAATTCTAATCCTTTGTCATCTATTGTAAATAATGCGGATGCAGGTTCAAAAGTTACTTCCTTTTGGACTTCTGTATCTTTTGGGATGTAAGGCGGATTTGATACGATTACATCGAATTTCCTGTTATTGAGTGAAGAAAATAAATCTGATTCTACAAAATTTATTTTTTTTGCAACATCTAAGCATTTTGCATTTTCTTTTGCGATATTTATTGCTTTTTCAGAAATATCCACCGCAGTTATATCAACATCCGCATTTTGTGCTATTGCACATGAAATACAGCCGGTTCCGGTACCTATATCTAAAACGGTTTTATAATTGTGTGAACGAATTGCATCCAGGACTCGCATAACAAGCTGTTCAGTTTCTCCTCTTGGGATTAAAACAGCTTCGTTAACAATATATTTACTCCCCATAAAATAAGCG
Source organism: Candidatus Gastranaerophilales bacterium (assembly GCA_944324835.1). Lineage (GTDB taxonomy): Bacteria > Cyanobacteriota > Vampirovibrionia > Gastranaerophilales > Gastranaerophilaceae > UMGS1585. Next base: position 123,170 of record CALUXV010000002.1, on the reverse strand, counting down.
TTCCCAATAATATACTGAATAGGAAGCTTAGTTCTCGCACGGAGTTGAGCTTTTTCTTTAACCAATTTAAGTTTTTCATAGTCTAATGGCACCCCTCTTATAACATCAAGAGCTGTATAGTTACAATAATGTTCTATCATCATTTTTACTTCTATTCTAGCTTCATTTGGATGAATTCCGCTATTCACCAGTATGGCAACAATCTCCTGAATGTTCATCTATAATTTTCCCAATCTCTCTTTTCAAATCTAATCTTGATAACTCTTCTACATTTAATTTTTCTATATTATATTTTTTGCATAATCTGTCATAATAGTAAAGTTGTTTTTTTGTTGGGACTTCTTTTGACATTTTAACTTCTTGCAAAAATTTACGCTTCTTTTTCTCAAACTCTTTTTGCTTCTCAATCAAAGGAGCCTGAGCCTTCTTGTATTCATAATACTTCTTGCACTCTTTTATATAAAGCAGAGAGTCACTCTTAAAGGTTTCATCATCTAAAATATCCTTCAAAAAAGGAAACCTTGAAGCGTTAATCTCCTGATAATAAGTTTCATCTTCAAGAAATTTGTAAAACAAATTCTCAACATCCATATCAGAATTTTGTTTAACCAGCGCTCTCAAAAAGTTGCATAATGCACTTTTTTGAGTCTTATCCAAATCCAAATATATTCTCTTCTTGACTTCGTACATATTTATTTCAAAGAATCTTTGATAACGTCTTTAATGCCGAATTTTCTTTGAGAATTACGAAATGCTGCAAGCCTTGAATACAAATCGGACTTCATCGGATTCGATTGATAAGTTTTCTCTGATGTTTCCTGAATTGGTTCCGTGTCAGGTTTAACACCATCAATTACTGTAAAGTTTTTGAATTTATCTTTATTCATAGGGACCTCGTATATATACAAAGTATATAACTCAAAAAAAATTGCTTTTTTTATAACATTATATTAAGTATTGTAACGATAATTTTATGAAAGTCAATATTTTGTGCTTTGATTTGAATAATTATATAACATAAAAAGACTGGCATGTATGCCAGTCTAAAAATACATTTACTTAAAATTTATCTAATTCCCAAAATTAATTATTAATCTAATAATGCATCAAGAAGTTCAGCATTGCGTTGTGCGTATGCAGAATTTCTTACACGGTTACGATGAATGTATGTACGTAGTGCTTCACGAATAAGTTCTGAACGTGAACGGTTTTCGTTTTCTGCTACGTTATCTATTTCATCTAAAAATCTTTCTGGCATTGATATTAAAACTCTTGACATAATTAAATTCCCTTTATTTTTTGTATAAGATATTACTCTTAGTTCCCGCTTACATATATACAAAGTATTTAATATAAAAAAAATTGCTATTTATTTTGTTTTAAAGTTACATTTTTTAACAAACCACAAAAAATCCTTGTTTGTAGTACTATATAAAAGTTAATACTATGGGAGATATTGATGTTTAGTACAGAAATTAATTATGAAGTCGTTTCTTTTTCAGTAGGAGACACAAAAGCCGGAACAAAGATGGGAAAATTGCAATTGAAAGATCCTGCTACAGAAACGGTTCTTAATTGTGTCCTCTGGGAAGAAGCGTTAAATCGAATGGATTTAAAACTCTTCCGTATCGGTAATATTGTGAGAATTGTTACGGCATCATTCAATGAAAGGTTTAATAACTGTCTTATTACATCTCTTGAACTTATAAAAGAAGCGAAAATGGGACTTTCAGAAGAAGAAAGAAACAAAACTTATAATAAAATCGTTGAATACATAAATAGTATTTCGGATTTAGAATTAAAAAAATTTATTCTTGATTTCTTTAAAAAATATGAAGATAAGATTAAGGTTTCTCCAGCAGCAAAGACAATGCATCATAATTATTTGGGGGGGCTTTTAGTTCATATTCTTGAGTGTATTGAAATAGCGGAAAATAATATTAAGATTTTATTTCAGAATATTAATAGAGATGAGGCAATTGCAGCGTGTATTTTGCATGATATTGGAAAAATATTTGAATACACTATTGATACAGAAAACGGTATGATAGATTATGATGAGGATTTTCATAAAGAGTGGATTACCCATTCTTTGTATGGATATTCAATATGTATGAATAATGGTTTCAAGCATGTTGCAAAAATGATTGCGGCGCATCATGGACGTACTGATTGGGGTGCAATAGTTGATTTAAATGAAAAAGATTTAGAATCATACGTATATTTTATTCATCATATTGATGATTTATCAGCAAAATATGGAAAAACAAGTGTTACTATGTTATAAGAAAGGGTATTATGAAAGTAAGTGTAAAAGTTCCTGCAACATCCGCAAATTTAGGTCCTGGATTTGATTGTTTAGGACTTGCTCTACCAATTTATAATACTGTGACAATTGATGAAACAGTTTTGCCGGGTACAGGTGTAGAGATAAATATTCTTGCACAGGATGAAAGTTATGATGACCTTATAATAGATCATATTCCAAGAGATGAAAATAGTATAGTTTATAAAGCAGTAGAACTCTTATATAATTCTATCGGTCAAACTCCGTCTGAACTTAAGATTAACATTCAGACAACAATCCCTGTAACCCGCGGACTAGGAAGTTCTGCAGCGGTTATTGTCGGGGCATTAATGGCGGCCAATCATCTTCTTGGCGAACCAGCTGATGAATCTGCTATACTTTCTATCGCAACAGAAATAGAAGGTCATCCTGATAATGTTACTCCTGCTGTTGTTGGAGGTTTGGTTCTCTCTTCAATGGAGGATGACGGCAGTATTTTATACCGAAAAATTCACTGGCCGGATGAATGGGCAATTATTGTATGTATTCCTGATGTGGAACTCGCAACTGAAATTTCTCGTTCTGTACTACCTGAAACGGTTCCTTTACAAGATGCCGTTTATAATACAAAACGTATGGGGATGTTAATTCAAGCTGTAAATACTGTTGATGATGAACTGATGAAAGCAGCATTATCGGATAAACTCCACCAGCCGTATCGCTCAAAGCTTGTTCCTTGGATGGATGAAATTTCTGAATCTATTAAACATGATGATGATATTTTGGGATGTGTTTTAAGCGGAGCAGGTTCAGCTGTTCTTGTGGTTGCAAAACAATCTGCAGTTGATAAGGCTAAGTCCAAAATATCAGAAGTTATGAATAATCTAAATGTTAAAGCTGATATAAAGTCATTAAAAGTAGAAAATAACGGTGCTACGATTATTAATGCTTAATAAACGTTAAATATTTTTAATTTTATCTATCTGTTTCCCTTTATGCCAAATTTCTGCAATTGAACCATCTTGGTTAAATTTTATTTGTGTCATTTCATCTATGCAGTAAAGAGTGCTGTGTAGATTACCTCGAGTTGTGTATTTGCGTGCAAAATATGGGAAATTAGGATAATTCCCGTACATGAAATCTATGTATTTCAAATGCCCTATTGCATTGTAATAATAGGTAATTCTAATATTTTGTTTTTCTTGCAGGGCATACATATACATGATATCCATTTTGGGAGAAAACATTCCTGAGATATTGTTATTTTTGAATGATGTATATCCGGCTTGCGCTGCATAATAATTTTCAATATAGTTTTTATCTTTTTTATGAGTTTTTATCATTTTTTTAAATTCATCAGATTCTAGTGAAAATGCACAATCGTGGGAAAAAATTTCTTGTTTTAAATCTGTAAGATATGTTAGCTTGCCATTATTATCTAGTTTTGTAATATCAGTTGTATCATCAAATATATCTACGGCAAAAGCAGTACATCCGATTAATAATGCAAATATTAGTAATAATTTTTTCATTGTTATTTTCTCCACTTTTTTTATTATTATACTATAATTATTTTATGGATTACTTAAATAATAAATTTGATGTGATAGTTGTAGGAGCCGGTCATGCCGGATGCGAAGCAGCCATTTCCGCTGCTCGATTAGGAGCAAAGGTATTATTATGTACTTTGAATCTGGAACATATAGCTCTTATGCCTTGTAATCCTGCAGTAGGCGGTCCTGCTAAATCAACACTTGTACGAGAAATTGATGCATTGGGTGGTGTTATGGGGGAAGTTGCTGATGCAACTTATATTCAGATGAAAATATTGAATTCATCTAAAGGTCCTGCTGTTCGTGCTTTGCGGGCTCAATCAGATAAGGCTGAGTATACTCAGTATATGCGTCATATTTTGGAATCCGAAGAAAATATCTATTTAAAACAGTGTTGTATAACAGATTTAGTAACAAAAGATGGAAAAATTGCGGGTGCAATTGATGAATTCGGACTTGAATATTCTTGCCGTGCAATAATTCTAACAACAGGAACATCTCTAAACGGCAGAATATTTATTGGTCTTAATTCTTATCCTGCAGGCCGATTAGGAGAACGTCCGGCATATGGCTTATCAGAATCACTTGAAAAACTCGGACTTACAATAAAAAAACTTAAGACTGGAACACCGGCAAGGGTTGATAAAAGAACCATTGATTATTCCAAAATGACTATACAACCCGGAGATGATGAATTACATTTCTATTCGTTTAAACCGAATAGACCTATAAGAAAACAGGTCCCTTGTTATCTTACACGAACAAATGAAAGAACGCATGAAATTATTCGTGCTAATCTTGATAAGTCACCTATGTATCAAGGGCTGATTCATGGTGTAGGTCCACGTTATTGTCCGTCAATTGAGGATAAAGTAAAACGGTTTGCTTCTAATCCTTCTCATCATATCTTTATAGAGCCGGAAGGGTTGAATAATTATGAAATTTATATTCAAGGTTTTTCAACAAGCCTGCCTGCTGATGTTCAGGTTGAAATGCTGCATACTCTGCCAGGTCTAGAAAAAGCTCATATTATTAAACCTGCTTATGCCGTTGAGTATGATTATATACCAGCAGTTCAAACAAAACATTCTTTGATGTCAAAAGCTGTTGACGGTTTATTTTGTGCAGGACAGATTAATGGTACGAGCGGTTATGAAGAAGCTGCTGCTCAAGGATTAGTTGCGGGTATAAATGCGGTAAATTATCTAAATTCGTCTGAAATGTTAGAACTTTCAAGAAGTTCTTCCTATATAGGAACCTTGATTGATGATTTAGTAACAAAAGATATTGAGGAACCGTATAGAATGCTTACATCCCGCTCTGAATACAGACTTCTTTTGCGTCAGGATAATGCAGATTCAAGACTTACTGAAACAGGACATAACATTGGTTTAATTGATGATGAACAATATATGCGGTTTAAAGAAAAGCAAGAAATGATAAAAAAAGAAAAAGAACGTTTATCACTTACAAAAGTTTCTGCGACGGAAAAAACTAATTCTGTTCTTGCTAAATACGGGGAACATATTGATAGAGGTATAAGATTAACAGAACTGCTTAAACGACCTAATATTACATATTCTATTTTAAAAGAGTTGGATGATGAAACAAATTCTTTAAATCTGGGAAAAGATATTTATGAAGAGGTCGAAGTTCAAATCAAGTATGATGGGTATATAAAACGGCAAGAAATTCAAATAGAACAATCAACAAAACTCGAAAAGTACAAAATTCCTGACAATATTGATTATATGTCAATTGAACATATTTCAGGGGAGACAAAAGAAAAACTGGCGAAAATCAGACCTGTAAATCTTGCTCAGGCATCTCGTATTGGCGGTGTCAAGCCTGCTGATATTTCTGTGCTGATGGTAATGCTTTCGAAATAAAATAACCTTGTCAGCTTATTAAATTTTATTGTATTTTACATTATTATGTATCAAATGAATAGTTATGATACATTAAGCCGTGAAGAATTATTAGAGCAACTTAATAAGGCCGAAGAAGATAAATTTAAATATGTAAATAAATATCTTGAACAAGAAGATAAATGGAATGTTATGCGCCTGTTATTGGCAAAAATATCTCATGAATTTAAAACTCCTTTAAATTCAATAATTGGTTTTTCTAATTTACTAAAAGCGTATAAACAATCTGAAAAAGAACTTGATTTTTTGAATAATATTTTGAGTAGTTCTCATCATATGCTGGATTTAATACAAGATTTGCTTGATTTAATAAGGGCACAGTACACTCCGATGGAATTAAATTGTAATAAAATTGAAACTAGAGATATTATTCTTGAAGTTATAAATTCTTATCCGAATGTTGAATTCGATTACACTTTGGTTTCTGCAGAAATCAAGGCTGATGTTAAACGATTCAGACAGCTTATATATAATTTGACTTCAAATGCGGTTAAGTTTAACAAACCCGGGTATAAAATTAAAATTTTAACCTATATAGATAATGGTTTTAATTTTGAAATTACAGACTATGGTGATGGAATAGAAGAGTCAAATTATAATGTGATTTTTGAATTTTTTGCCCAGACAAACGATAATATTTATAAAAGACAAATGGGCTCAGGAATTGGACTTGCATTGTGCAAATCAATAATTGAAGCCCATAATGGGCAAATTGGTGTTAAATCTAAGCTTGGAGAAGGAAGTACATTCCATTTTTTATTACCGATTTAAATGGTAACTTTCTTAGCTAAATAATTTGAATGTAAGATTAACGTTATCGTTGATAACTGTTTTTAAATCATCTTGTTCTGTTTTGATAGAGCTTCTTTCTGCTTCAAGTTTTTGAAGTTCTGTATCAACTTTTGTTTCTTTTTTGTTAATCTTTTTCATATCTCTTTCATAAGTTGCTTCTGCAGCATTCAATTGAGCTTTATCTTGAACTTCTTGTAGAGATGTTTCGTTTGCTACACTTGTGCCAACAATTGCTAATTTTTCAGGATCAACTTTACCGTCGGCTAAAGCAGACTCAATATCAAAATAACAGAATTGTGCTTGACCTGATTGTACATAGTTTGTTAACCACTCTTCACTATATGCTTCTGCATCTTCAACAATTCGGATTCCGGATTGACGAAGTAGATATTCTTTCATTTTATCCTGAACTTCTTTTAGTGAATAATCCCAATCTTTTTTGGGCTGCATATTAGCATTATATGTTTTATCATAATTTATGTTAGGAGTTCCTCCTCCGGCTGCACCTACATTGATTGTATAATTAGGAAGATGAGCAGGATCTGCTATAATTGTCGGCATTTTTCCATTGAAACTTGCACTCGTTTCATTAGTTTTTACAGCCTCCAAAAGTACATCCATAAATTCTTTTACTCTTCTCCCTTCTGCATAATCTGTTACGAGTTCATTGATATAAGCAAGTGTCGCTTTATCTGCTTGAACGTTAGTATCGTAGCTATTAATAAAGCTTTCTGCTTGTGCTGCATATTCCGGACAGCCGGCTAACTCTAATGCTGCTTTTAAGTTTGCCAGTATCATACTTTTTGCAGGGATATTAATAACCCCATTACTATTATTTATTGCATTGTATCCGGTATCTGTTGCACTCATAGAAACGTTGTATCTATCAGTAGTATAAACACCTTGATATTTTGCATTTCTGGTACTATTTGTAATGCCATTATCGACATCTGTTACTAATGCAGCTGCGAATCCATCTGTATCCGTATTCCTGTTAACCCAGTTACATATAAAGCTGTTAATATTAACGATATTAAATAAGTCTGCATCACTGCCTGCACCGTATATGTTTTTAACATAATCTTTACATTTTGATTCTGCATCAGCCAATGCTGCATTATCTGTAATGTCGATACCTTTTGCCTTAACATATGCTGCAAGTACGTTGTTGTAAAAATCACCGCTCCAGTCAGTTGTATTTATAAACGGAGCCGCAATTTGGGTCTTAAATGTCCCTGATGTCCAATCTGTATCCGGTCTGTTACCGCATATTTGAAGTGTTCCGTCGTTGTTATATGTAATATTGGTAATTGTTAGATTAGCACCATCATCATATCCAATTACATGACCGACCTGGCTGGATCCTGTTACATCTACACTTGTTATAGAATCTTTAATAACAGTTGTACCAGTATTGTGCCCAACAAGACCGCCGACCCAGTTCGAACCATGAACAGTACCTGTTGCATGACAACCGTCAACAGTACCTGAATTGTGACCGGATATACCTCCTACACATGAGCCGCCGCCTGATAATGTAATTTTTACATTACAATCTTCAATTGTTCCGCCATTCATGTTTTCGCCGGTGATACCACCTGTGTGTGCACCGCCAGTAATTGTACCTGTAACAAAACAGTTATAAACTTTACCGCCGCTAGATAATGATGCAATACCACCTGTGGTACTAGATCCACTTATATTAACGTCTTTTAGACCTACATTTTTAATTACTGCTGAAGCATTAATAGTGTTAAATAAACCTTTTGAACCATTAAGATTTTTAATTAGATAGCCGTTACCATCAAATGTACCATTGAAGTTGTTGATACCATCCCATGTGATATCTTTCATGTCAATGTCGCTTCCCATAATAATCGTAACACCATTTGTATTTGCACCTCCATTAACAAGTGTTTTTAACTTGTTTAATCCGGCAGCGTCTGTAATTTTGTACGTTTGTCCGCTTGAAAGTGAACTTACGGTTGTTATATCAGTTATAGATGTAGTGTCTGTTCTTGTAAATCCTTCTGTACTACCATCCGGTTTATGCGTAAAATTATCATATACAGTTGTATCGGTTGAATCTGCACTATTTTCAACAGCTGCCGGATTAATACCTCTATGGAATGCAGATGCATTATTTTTTGCATTAATTGTTATACCGGTTACATTTGATTTGTCTTCGCTCCAAGAGCCACCTGCATCATATTCTCCAACTACTTTTTTATAGTCATCATTAGGTATTAATTCTGCAGTTAAAAAATCATCAAGTGTTCCCGGATATGGTGTAGTTGATTCGGTTATTCCGTATTGATTTGCAATCGCCTTGGTTACTAGAATTGTTGTACCGCCGTTTTCGTCAAATTCTTGCAAGAATAACGGCACTGCAGCAGTTTTTCCGGTTGGATTTTCTAATAAACCGTGTTCTAATATTGCTAAACTTGCATTTACAAATGAATCTCCATTGTATTCATCATAAATTCTTGTTTGAATTTTAGTTGCATTTAATTCTCTTAAGTATTTGTTGTATACATGATCAGAATCGTTTGCAAGCTGTAGTTTTTCTGCTTGCAATTTTTGAGCACGCCATTCCACATCGTGCTGTCTGGCAGTCAGTGATAATAATCTAGCTTGTGATGACGACATTCCCATAATTGAATCGATTCCTAATTTCTTACATGTACATAATTTGATATTATGTTATGTCTAACGGCTTATTTACCAGTAAACTTTAAATATTATAGGAATTTGTTACAAAAGTTAATAATTAGTAAAAGGGTCTCAATCAAGTATTTAAAGTGGTTTAGTATTCTCTCAAAAAGAAAGCCTTGCAGTTTGTGCAAGACTCAAAAATATACATTTACCCCACTTGTTTTATACCATAAATATTTTTTTTAGTCAACATCTTATTTTCTTAATTTATATGATAAAAATAATTAATTATGATTAGTGCAATCATCTTATGTCCAGTTTATAATCTTATTTATTAGTGAGGTGTAATTATGAATGTTAATGATGCGTTGGTTATGATTTTGGCAGGAGGAGAAGGGAAAAGGTTATATCCGTTAACGAAGGATAGAGCAAAACCTGCAGTACCTTTTGGCGGTAGATATAGGATTATAGATTTTGTACTTAATAATTTTGTCAATTCAGGGTTTCAAAGAATAAAAGTTTTAACCCAGTATAAGTCTGATTCTTTAAATAAACATATCGTAAGAGGTTGGGCCTTGTCTCCATTTTGGAATCAGTTTGTCGAGTTAGTACCGGCGCAGATGAGAACCGGCGGAGCATGGTACCAAGGTACTGCAGATGCAGTTTATCAAAATATTCTTCATATTATAGATGAAGATCCGAAGTTTGTTTGTGTTTTTGGCGGAGATCATATATATAAGATGGATGTATCCCGCATGCTTAAATTTCACAAGAAGAATAATGCGGCATTAACGATTTCTGCAATACCTATACCAATAGAACAGGCATCAGAATTTGGAATTATGGAGGTTGATGAACACTGGCGCTTAACAAATTTTATTGAAAAACCTCAAACACCTCCAAAACCCATGCCGGATAATCCTGATATGTGTCTGGCTTCTATGGGGAATTATATTTTTGACAGAAACATTTTGATTGATGCTTTAAAAGAGGATGCAGCAATTGAAGGTTCTCATCATGACTTTGGTAAGAATGTCATCCCTATGTTATTGAATCAGGGGAAGAATATAAGGGTTTATAATTTTAAAGAGAATAAATTTGCAGGCATGTCTCCTCGTGAAAAGGGATATTGGAGAGATGTAGGCTGTATAGATGCTTACTGGCAGGCAAATATGGATTTATTGGCGTATGATCCTGAATTGAATTTATATTCAAAGGAATGGCCTTTAAGAACTTATAATTATAATTATCCGCCGGCAAAGTTTATTTGGAAACAAGGAGATAGAGTGGGCATGGCGACAGATTCCATGATTTCGGAAGGCTGTATTGTCTCAGGCGGTACTCTTTCAAGATGTGTACTTTCTCCGAAAGTACGTATTAATAGTTATTGCCAGATAAATGAATCAATTTTGATGGAAAATGTTACAATTGGTAGATATTCTCAAATCAAACGTGCTATTATAGATAAGAACGTGGATATTCCGCCTTATACTAAGATTGGTTTTAACCGTGAAGAAGATGAAAGCCGAGGTTTTTATGTGTCAGAAGGAGGAGTAACCGTAGTGCCTAAAGGCGCAAAATTGAAATAAATAGTACACAGTGTGGGAGAATATAAATGGTTGAAGAACATTCGGAATTAAAAAGATTTAATACAGCAAAATTTTTAAATTTTGCATTAGGTTTTTTAGGGCTGCAATTTGCCTGGCAGATGAGAATAATTTTATCTGCACCGGTAACAGAAGGACTGGGAGCATCTCCGTTTATTTACGGATTAATTTGGCTTGCAGGGCCGTTTACAGGAATGGTTGTACAGCCAATTATCGGTGCATTGAGTGATAATACACATTCCAGATTCGGTAGACGCCGTCCATATTTGTTTATGGGTGCTTTTATTGCTGCGTTGGCTTTGTGGGCATTTCCTAATTCTGCTAATATTGCAGGTTTTTTAGGTAAAACCTTTGGGTTTCCGATACCTATCTGGCTTGGTTTATTTATTGCGGCTGTAATGATTTGGATTATTGATGCCTGTATCAATGTGGCTCAAGGCCCTTATAGAGCTTTAATTCCGGATATTGTGCCTAAAGAACAGCATTCTGTTGCAAACTCTTATATTTCCCTTGCAATAGGTTTAGGTTCTGTTATTGCTGCAGGTACAGCACCATTTTTACAATATGTATGCCATTATCAAATGTCTATAACGGCTCAGTTTGTAATGGCAGCATTGGCATTTGTTCTTGCTATGACCTGGACATGTTTGACTATACAGGAAAAAGATTCCAGAAACATATCTTCTGCTGATGAAAAAGATGAAAATGTTAAAACCTCAAGCTTCTGGGAAGATTTAAGAAACTTCTTTCTTTTATCACCTCAAGTCCCAAAGATATGTTTGATGCAATTCTTTACCTGGATTGGTATGATGTGTATGATGATATTCTTTACAAGTTATTCTATTCATACGGTATATCAAATTCCTGATTTAAGCAGCATGTCGTTGGAATTAGTTGACAAATTTTCTGCCTTACAAATAAAAGCAACAAATTACTCATCAATTTGTTTTGCAATATTCAATTTAGTTTGTTTCTTAATTGCTATACCTATCGGGGTTTTGGCAGAAGCATACGGAAATAAACGTATACATATAATTTGTTTATTATCAATGGTTTTAGCATATTTAGGTATGGCTGTATATAACAATGACCCTACAAAGGTTGCAGCTTTGATGGCTTTATCAGGTATTGGCTGGGCGAGTGTTTCAGCATTACCGTTTGCCATGTTATCTAAGTTTATAATTCCTGGTACAGAAGGTTCTGTAATGGGTATATTCAATATCTTTATTGCCGGTCCTCAGGTTGTTGTATGTACATTTGTATCTTGGATGATTAAAAAATGTGTATTTGAAACCCCTCTTGGTATCAATTATCATTGGGAATATGCATTTTATGTCGGGGCTTTATGCTTGCTCCTTGCAGCATTGACCGCATTCTCTATCAATGAGAGGACTAAATAGTATGGCTGATAAGATTGTTATTTTTTCAGGCAAACAATATTCCGGCAAGGATACTGCTGCGAAAATTCTTCTTGCAGAGCTTCCAGAATATAAAAGATGTGCGATGGGAGATATTATAAAGCTTGAATACGGCAGACAGCATAATTTGACTTATGAAGAAATAGAGCAAAATAAGGCTCAGTATCGTGCCGGTTTGATTGAATTAGGAAACTGGGGCAGAGCTCAAAATCCTGATTACTGGCTTAAGAAAATTATTGAAACTGATGGCAAAATTATGGTTACAGATGTTCGTGTTCAGCATGAGTATGACGTATTTAAAGCTGCAGGTGCTATAACAATAAGGGTCGAAGCATCACGTGAGGTCCGTGCTCAAAGAGGGAATCTTGTCGGCGAAGATGATATAACTGAAATCGGACTTGACCATATAAAAGATTGGGATTATGTTATAGATAATAATTCTTCTTATGACGAATTTAAAGAAAAAGTTTTGGAATTAAAGAAGTTTTTATAACGAAACTATAAGGGGAGTGATAGTTTGAATACGCTGGATATAATTATTCCTGTTTATAATGAAGAAGAGTGCCTTGATGAAATAGTCGGACGTTTAAATAAAGTAAGAGACAACTTAGCCAATCAATTGGAAGTAAGTTTTCTTTTTGTTAATGATGGGTCAAGAGATTCAAGTCTTGATATATTGCAAAGATTATCTGAGGAATATTCTTATGTTAAAGTTATCGGTTTTTCAAGAAATTTTGGACATCAGATAGCAGTAACGGCAGGTATTGAAAACAGTGATGCTGATTATATTGTGATTATTGATGCAGATTTACAAGATCCTCCGGAATTAATTATTGATATGTATAATAAATCTCTTGAGGGATTTGATATTGTATATGGAAAACGCAAGAAACGCCAGAATGAAACTTTGTTTAAAAAGGTTACTGCATTTGGTTTTTATCGTGTATTAAATAGTTTATGTAATCTTGATATTCCGACAGATACAGGGGATTTCAGGTTAATAACAAGAAAAGTTGCAGATGTTTTAAAGAACATGCCGGAACATAACAGATTTATAAGAGGCATGGTTCCTTGGGTCGGGTTCAAGTCTGCTCCTGTTGAATTTGATAGGGATGAGAGATTTGCCGGAGAAACACATTATCCTTTGAAGGCGATGCTAAGACTTGCAGGGAACGGGATATTCTCATTTTCTCTAAAACCGCTGCAGGCAATTTACTATTTATCGTTATTTATGTTTTTACTTGCAGTAATATCCCTTGCAAAGCTTAATATGTTAACGTTTGCAATTTTCTTTGCGGTTTCAGTACAGCTTTTGGGATTAGGTTTTGCCGGAACGTATATCGGCAGAATTTATGATGAAGTTAAACATAGGCCATTGTATATAATAAAAGATAAATATAATATTTAGGTAGTTAGTTATGGAAAAGATAAAAGAGTTTTATAGAGAACATCCTGAAAAGTTTTATTTAATACTTTTAGGTATTTTGTCAGTTGTATTTTTATTTCTAGGAATGGGTTCTTACCCTCTGGTTGATGTTGACGAAACAAGATATGCGGTTATGTCCAGAGATTTGCTGGGACATAATTGGAATTTTCTTATGCTTAACGGGGTTCCGTTTATTGAAAAACCGCCGTTGTATTTCTGGTTTACGGCATTATCAATTAAACTTTTTGGTTTTCATGAATTTGCTATAAGACTTCCTATGGCATTATTAGCCCTGGTTACTGTATTTTTTACATATTATACCGGTAAAAAAATAAAATCTCCTAAACTCGGTTTTTATGCAGCATTAATACTTTTGGCAAATGTTTATTTCGTCATGCTGACACGTGTTGCAATTATTGATATGGTATTTACTGCATTTTTGACCTGGACAATTTATTGCGGGCTTTTGACTGATTTTGTTGAAGATAAAAATAAAAAATATCTGTGGTGGGGTTTTTATACTTTTGCATCCTTTGCATTTCTTGCAAAAGGGCTTTTGGCAATAGTTTTTCCTGTCGCAATAATTGGTATTCACAGGCTTATTAATAAAAATGTTAAAGAAATATTCCGTCCTGTTAATATTTTACCGGGTGTTATTATGTTTCTTTTAATTAACCTGCCTTGGCATATTGCAATGTATAAACAGTATGGCTTTGAATTTATCTGGGTATACTTTATTCTGCATCATTTTGAACGTCTTGTAAATGCTGATGCTCTCGGGAAAACACGACCGTTTTTGTATTTTGTTCCGGTGTTTTTTGTAGGTTTTTTACCGTGGTCATTCCATTTTATCGGAGCAATTGTTGATTTCTTCAAAAAGAAATTGTACGAAAACAAAATGATTTTATTTTTTGCGATATATTTTGTTGTAATATTCGGTTTATTTAGTGTTGCAAGCGGAAAACTTCCTACGTATGTGTTGCCGGCTGTTCCCCCTGCTGCATTTATGGTTGGGTACTGGGTTTATGACAAGGATAAAAAATGGCTTACAATTCCTGTTTCTTTTGCGATAATTGCTACATTCGTTGCAATTATTCTCCTGAAAACAGTTGTTTATACAGGCGGTATGAGTGAACTTGTTGAATATTCAACGGTTGCACAAAATTCAAAATATCATTTGATAACATACAACATGCCGGTAAAACCATCAATCTTTTTGAACTATAGAAAAGATTATGCAGATTTGATACTTGATGATAATTTAGATGATTTGAAAAAAGCAGTATCTGAACATCCTGAAGTAATGCTGATTTATAAAAACAAAAATATGAAAAATAAGGCTGATATAGATTATATTAGCAAGTATTTCATAATTGTTAAACAAGGGAAAAAATATACTCTTTTAAAGAGTAATTAAATAAATTTATAACACAATAGTGTTGTGTTATAGAATCTTTAGAAGTTACTCAGTAACTGATTAAGATATCGCTTATCATACTGTTGCCCGTCTTTGTCAACATTATATTTTTTATTAATAATACCTTGCTTTGGAATATTTAAAAGACTATATTGCTCTTCTTTATTGTTTAAAGGTACAATTTGAGAATCTGTTCCAATACATGTATTGGAATCGTATAAAAATGCTGTATTGATTTTATATTCAGGAGTAATTATTTTCCTAAATACCGGTTTGCCGTCTGATGTTCCTATGTATGTTGTTGTTTCCGGCGTTTTACCTTTCCTTTTTACTGTTGTTTTGTATTCCTTATTAATTTGATTAGATCTTTTGTATTCTTTAAACAGATATTTGTCTGGATTTTTGCAAATTTCATTATTATTGACTAGATTATCACCTTTAAAACTTCTTATAGTTCGGGTTATATATTTCCCGTTTGGCATTTCTTCTTTTCTTATAATAATTCGTTGTTTCATTTTGCCTTGTTTATCAAGAATAAGTATTTCATTAAATTTAAATCTTCCTTTAATATTCTCAAGGGTTATTTTCGTTCTGCCATTCTTTAATACTTCTTGTTTTTGCGATGTGACTGTTTCTCCAATAAATGGTTTAAATTTTTTGAAATTTTTCAGGATTCCATTACTTTTCTTGTTTTTTAAAGCAACAATTATATCAGGTAGAAAGAAAAATCCACCGAATAATAAAAGTGATGTTGCGAAATCTAAAACTTTGGCAAGTGTTTTGTTAGAAATTTTATTTTTCGAAACAGAATTATCAACCGTATTTACAAATGTGTCAGGTATTATTTCTTTTTTTACATTTGGTTGAGTTGTATGCACTTTTGACGTGTTATTTAATGTTTGTGTAATAAGATTATTTGATGTTGTTGCTTGAATTTCTGCCATACGATATAAACCTTCTATAACTATGTTAAAACATTCTAATTATTTTTTTTGCTAGTAAATAAATAATAATTTACATTTAATTTTGAAAAATCATAGGTTTATGATATTATCATAAAAAAGTGAATACATATTTAAAGGAGTGTTTATGATTTCCGTAAATGATCTTAAAACAGGTTTAACTTTACAATTAGATAACGGACTTTGGTCTGTAGTTGAATTTTTACATGTAAAACCAGGTAAAGGAGCGGCTTTTGTTCGTTCAAAACTTAAAAACGTAGAAACCGGACAAGTTGTTGAAAAAACATTTAGAGCCGGTGAAAAAGTTGCAAAAGCAACACTTGATAGACGTGAAATGCAATACCTTTATAAAGAAGGTAATGATTATGTGATGATGGATATGGAATCTTATGAACAAATTCCTGTTCCTGAAAATCATATTGGCGATGGTAAAAAATATTTAAAAGAAAATATGAATGTTCAAGTATTATTCCATGATGGTAAAATTATCGGACTTGATATCCCTGCTCACGTTGAGTTAGAAGTTGTTGATACTCCGCCATCAGAAAAAGGAAATACTTCTCAAGGTGGTACAAAACCTGCTACATTGGAAACAGGTGCGGTTGTAAACGTTCCATTCTTTGTTGTAAACGGAGATGTTATACGTGTTGATACCCGTACAAACGAATATTTGGATCGTTGCTAGTAGAATTAAGAAGGATACAAAATGAAATTTGATGTAGATTATATAGAAAAATTAGCTAAAGTTATTGCTGATAACGGTCTGACAGAAATATCTCTTGAAGAAGGAGAACAAGCAATAACTATAAGAAAAGATTTACCTGAAGTTATAGCTGCTGCGGCTCCTGTCCCTGCATATTCTGCACCTCAGGCGGCTCCACAGCAAGTTGCTCCGGTACAGACAGATACTCCAAAAGCAGAAAGTGCGCATAAGGGTAAAGCAATTACTTCTCCTATGGTTGGTACGTTTTATTCTGCTCCATCTCCGGATGCAGACCCGTTTGTAGAAGTTGGCAAATCTATTTCTCAAGGAGATGTTGTTTGTATAGTTGAAGCTATGAAATTAATGAATGAAATTGAATCAGAGTTCTCCGGAACTGTTACCGAAATTTGTGTAAAAGACGGTCAACCTGTTGAATACGGTCAAACTCTGATGTATATTGAATAGTTTATAAGAAATGTAAAATTCGAGGCAGTTTATTCTGCCTCGAATTAGTTAAGATTGGGAAGATGGTTATGTTTAAAAAGGTTTTAGTTGCAAATAGAGGTGAGATTGCTGTAAGAGTTATCAGAGCATGCAGAGAACTTGGTATTCCGACTGTTGCAATTTATTCGGAGGCTGACGCTGATTCTTTACATGTACGATTAGCGACAGATGCATATTGTATCGGTCCTGCACCAAGTAATAAAAGTTATTTAAGTATTCCTGCAATAATGTCTACTGCAATTATGACCGGTGCGGATGCTATTCACCCTGGATATGGATTTATGTCTGAAAGGGCTGATTTTGTTGATATTTGTGATCAGCATGGTATTAAATTTATTGGACCTACAGCTGAAGCAATGAGAAAAATGGGGGATAAAGCAACTGCAAGAAAAACAATGATTGAAAATGATGTCCCTGTTACTCCTGGTACAGGAATAGTAAAAACAGTCGAAGAAGTTCAAGAGTTCGCTCACAAGGTTGGTTATCCGATCATATTAAAGGCAACAGCCGGAGGCGGCGGTAAAGGAATGAGAATTTGTAGAGAAGATGCAGATGTAGAAGTAAATCTTAGTCTTTGTCAGTCAGAAGCTCAAAGTTTCTTTGGTAATCCTGATGTATATGCCGAAAAATATCTTGAAAATCCTAGACATATTGAGGTTCAAATATTGGCAGACCAACATGGTAACGTTATTCATTTAGGCGAAAGAGATTGTTCTATTCAAAGACGTCACCAAAAACTTTTGGAAGAAGCTCCATCTCCTGCTATTGATGAAAAAACACGTGCTGAAATGGGGGCTGCTGCTGTAAGAGCTGCAAAAGCAATTAATTATGAAGGTGCAGGAACTTGTGAATTCTTGCTTGACCATGATGGTAAATGGTACTTTATGGAAATGAATACACGTGTTCAGGTAGAACATTGTGTTACAGAAATGATTTCTCAAATAGACATTGTAAGAGAACAAATACTTGTTGCAACTGGAGAAAAACTTGGTTACACACAAGAACAAGTACAGTTAAGAGGGCATGCGATTGAATGTCGTATTAATGCAGAAGATCCTGATAAAGATTTTATGCCGTGTCCGGGAAAAATTGATGGGTATTTTGCTCCAGGCGGTTTTGGTATAAGAGTTGATTCGCATGTCTATCCGGGGTATTCTATACCTCCATATTACGATTCTATGATTGGTAAACTTATTTGCTGGGGTGAAACACGTAATGCTGCAAGACGTAGAATGTATCAGGCCTTGAAAGAGTATGTTGTAACCGGTATTAAGACAACAATACCATTCCATCAAGAAATTGTTGAAGATGAAGTATTTATAAGCGGGAATTTCAATACTGGGTTTATTGAGGATTTTTATAAACGAAAAGGTAAGAAATAGAAGTAAAAGGTCTTATTTTTTATAAGACCTTTTTTATAAAAAAAACCTTCCGAAATGGAAGGTTGGAATTTTTTGTGTAATTCCTCGTGTGTAGAAGGTTAGTGTGTGTAGGTTATGTATGAAATCTTTTTTCTAAGCTTAATGCTTACATATATATAAAGTATTTTTGTATATACAAATTGCATATATCTGATATTTTTGTTACATAATTTAACAAAACGTAAATTATGTATATATTTAGTCAATTTTTTTGTAATAAAATACTTTATAAGAATATCAGGGATTAAGTTTAAGTTATTATTTGGGGATTAAAATATGGGAAACAAACAAAATCATTATGCAACAAACAGTATAATTGCAGAAAGATATAATGTTAATAAAGTTGTTGATGCAGAAATTGAAAGTTTGAAATTCCAGCCCAAAATCCAACATAAATATAAACGTAATGTTTATATTCAAAAATTTGATGAAGGAAACAAGCCTATACAGGTCGATTTTTTACATAATGATGGGAAGTTAAAATCTCATATTTATTATAACAATCAAGGACAGCCAATACGTGAAATTTATCGTTCAAATTATGGTGTCGGTGATTATACCGCAATTTCTGACTTTATTTATGACGAAGAAGGAAATCTAAAAAAAGTAAAAACCAGAATTGATGATGGCGCTGAATTTGTACAAGAATATTAATTCTTGAAATTTATTTAGATTAACTCTATGATGTTAGTTAAGGTTATTATTATGGAGTTAATCATATGAAAAAAATATTTATAGTTGCTGCATTGTTTCTCGTTGGTGTATCTTGTTTTGCAAATGAGATTTCAACATATAAACTTGATAATGGGCAAACTGTGGTTATTGAGCAAGTTAAAAATAATCCAATTGTTACAATTGATACTTGGATTAGAACCGGGTCAATTAATGAAAATGATTCTAATAATGGTATTTCTCATTTTTTAGAACATTTATTTTTCAAAGGTACTACAAAACATCCGGCTGGTGAATTTGATAAAATATTAGAGTCAAAAGGTGCTTTAACAAATGCTGCAACAAGTAAAGATTTCACACATTATTATATAACTATTTCATCTCAATATTTTGATAAAGCATTAGAATTGCATGCTGATATGCTTTTGAATCCGCAAATTCCCCGAAAAGAAATGGAAAAAGAAAGAAAAGTGGTATTAGAAGAGATAGCAAAAGATGCAAATAATCCATCAAGTATTTGTTATGAAAATTTGAATGAACTATTGTATACAGCGCATCCTTATAAGAGAAAAGTTATAGGTTCTGCAAAAGTTGTTGAAAATGTAAGTCGTGAAACTATACTAAATTATTACAAAAAGTATTATACTCCATCCAACATGACGACATTGATTGTGGGGGATGTTGAGCCTGAACATGTAATGCAGGTTATTAAACAAAATTTCAATGCCCCATATCGAAAACCTGTTGTTAATAATTATAAAAAAGAAAAATTATTAACATCGCAAAAAAGAAATATTAGATATATGCCGACACAAATAGGTTATATGATGATGGGATTTAGAAGTGTAAATGTTTCTTCAAGTGATACATATGCTTTAGACGTTTTAGCAACAATACTTGGCGATGGACAGTCATCAAAGCTTTATCAGTCATTAAAGGAACAAAAGCAGCTTGTAAATTCGGTTTCGGCATCAAATTCAACAATGAAAGATGATGGGATATTTGTTGTAAGTACGAGTTTTGTCCCTCAAAATGTACAAAAAGTAGAGAATGCAATATTTTCAGAAATTGACAGAATAAAAGAATCCGGAATAAGTGAAGATGATTTAAAAATTGCAAAGAAAATTATAGAAACGGACACATATTATTCAAGAGAATCTGTCTCAAATATAGCGCAAGAACTTGGCTATGTAATAACATTAACAGGTGACAGCAAATATTATAATGAATATCTTGATAAAATAAATAAGGTTACGGCCTCTGATGTTAAGCGTGTTGCAAACAGATATTTAACAAAAAATAATAGTGCAATATCACTTGTATTACCTGAATCACAAAAAAACGTGCAAGATAATTCTTCCAAGCTTCTTTCACATACAGCAAAAGAAGTGTCAACAAATGGTGTAACTAATAAATATTTACTTGATAACAATGCAACATTGTTACTTACTGATAATCAATATAATGATATTGTTGCAATTGCTATATTTGTTAAAGGTGGAAACTTTTTAGAGCCCAAGCGTGGTACTAGTCGAATGTTTGCGGATTTATTAATGAAAGGAACAAAAAAATATTCGGCAATAGAACTTGCTAAAGCTCTTGATGAAAATGGCATTAATATAACTTTTTCTCCAAATTCGGACAGTTTTAATATAGATATATTGACCACAAAGAATCAGGTTGAAACTGCTCTTGATCTACTCAGTGATATGCTTAATAATTCCTCATTTGATGATGTAGATATTGAAAAAGATAGAACGGTTTTGCTTAACAAAATTAAACAAAATCGTGATAATCCTTTAAATTTAGCAGTTGACGGGTATAAATCAAATATATATAAGGATTCTGTTTATTCAACTTCATCAAAACTTTTAGAAAAATCTTTACCGCATGTTACAAGAGAAGATATAAAATTATATCAATCAAGAATCTTGAATCCGAATAATATTGTAATTTCTGTAAACGGTAAAGTTGATAAAGAGATGCTTGTAAATAAGTTTGGAAATATGTTTACTGAATCAAGCCAAGCAAAATTTGATTATTCGAAATTTTCTATTCCAAAACTATCATCACAAACTAAAATTATTCAAAAAGCCGATAAACAGCAAACATCCTGGATTATATTAGGCTGGCAGACAAATGGAGTAAATAATATAAAAGATTATGCGACATTAGAAGTTATAAATACAATATTAGGTTCTGGTATGAGTTCAAGATTATTCAAAAGTATAAGAGAACAAGAAGGACTTGCTTATCAAGTTGGTTCAACATATAGTCCTAATGTACTTGCTGGGTCATTCAATGTTTATGTAGGAACTAATCCAAAAACTACTGAAAGAGCAAAACAAAAAATGCTTAATGAAATAGAAAAGTTTAAGACTCAATTTGTAAGTGGAAAAGAGTTAAAAGAAGCTAAAGAACGGCTTTTAGGAGAGTTTGTTATTGCACTTGAAACAAATAATGATAAAGCAACTACAATCGGTTGGTTTGAAGCATCAGGCAGAGGTTATACATTTATTGATGAATATGAAAAATTAATAAATAATGTTACTGTTTCTGATATAGTAGAAGTTGCAAACAAGTATTTTAAAAATAATTATACAACGTCTATAGTTACAACGAAATAAAGGAAGATTATGCCGCACTTTTTTATTAATTCAAATTCTGTAAAAGATAGTAGGATTACAGTGGCTGATAGTTCAAATTATCAGCATATAGTGAAATCTTTACGAACTAAAGTCGGAGAAAAATTACTTTTAATAGATGAAAATGAAATAGAATATTTAACATCCATTAAAGAAATACGTGATAATTCAATAATTGCAGAGATTATAGAGTCTCATAAATCAACTAGGAAACTCGGTTTTGAACTTTATCTTGCTCAAACACCTTTGAGAAGTGATGCACAAATAACAATAATAGAAAAAGCTACAGAATTAGGTGTTACAGGAGTTTATCCAATATATACTGATAACTGCGTTTTAAAAAAAAGCGTAATAGAACAAAAAGTAGACAAATGGCAAAATACTATGTATGCAGCAGCAAAGCAGTGTGAACGAGCAAATGTTCCTACTTGTTATCCGTTATCTACATTAGATGAAGTAGTTGGATGCCAAAAATTCGATAAAATTCTAGCTCTTTGCGAACGTGATACAGAAATATCATTAAAAAAATATTTATCGGATATTCCAATTATGCCAGGAGAAAAGGTCTTAATTATTATTGGACCGGAAGGTGGTTTTTCAGATAATGAGTTTAAATATTTTAAAACTCATTCTATACCAAGAGTGACGCTAGGTGATTTAATATTGAAAGCTGAAACAGCTGTAATTGTAACTATCGGAAATATAGTATATGAATTTAGAAAATGATGAAGTTATAAAGTTAATAAAATCGGTGGATGAAAATATTTATCTTGTTGGTGGAGCCGTAAGAGATTCTTTGTTAGATAAGACAACATTCGATAAAGATATTATTGTTCAATCCTCTGAAGTATTTGCAAGAAACTTTGCCCAAAAAACTAATGGAACTTTTATAGAACTTGATAGCGAAAATAAAATTTATAGGGTTGTTCTTCCTGATAAACTGAATTATGTTGATATTACAGAATCTGCTAATATTGAAGAAGATTTACAACGCCGAGATTTTACAATAAATTCAATTGCAATTAATCTTAAAAATGATGAAGTTATTGATATTAATAGTGGAATATCTGATTTGAAACAGGGTATTATACGATGCATTTCGGAAGAAAATCTTGTCGATGATCCTCTGAGGATTCTTAGAGGATATCGTTTTGCTGCAACGTTAGGATTTGAAATTGATAAGAATACAATCAATCTTTTTCATAAGTACTTTGACTTGATTGAAAAACCTGCTGCCGAACGAATTACGTATGAGATAATGAAACTATTTGAAGGGAAATATACTGCTGGTGTTTTACTACAAGCGGATAAACTTATAGAAAAAATTTATCCTGTATTTATTGATGTAAAAAAAGTTCCTAAAAATACTCATCACCATTTGGATTTATATGAGCATTCTGTTGAAACAGTTAACCAGATTCAAAATCTTTATGAAAAATCAAATAATATTGTGAAGCAGCATTTAGATAATGTTGATTTTGGCGGGTTTTCAAGACTTGCTCATTTAAAATTCGCAGGTTTTTTTCATGATATAGGTAAATTTTCGACATGGACAATAGAGGGTGAACGTCATAGATTTATAAAACATGATGATGTAGGCTCAAAAATGGTAAAAGAAATTTTGAGAAAAAACAAGTTTTCTAAAAAGCAGATAGAATATATTTCTAATATGATTAAAACCCATATTTATCCATCACAAGTTGTGTCTGCTCCAAATATTACTGATAAAATTTATATGAGATACATCAGGAAAATGGGAGAAAATTCTATTGATAATATAATACTTGCAAAAGCTGATAGATTGTCTGCAAAAGGTCCTGCAATAACAGATGATATTATTAACGAGAATATTAATAATCTTGATAAACTTTTAAAATATTATATTGATATAAGAGATTCATTAAAACCACTTCCTAAATTGTTGACTGGAAATGAAATTATGGAATTGCTTCATATTGAGCAATCACCTATTTTAGGCAAGATTATATCTGAATTAAGAAATGAACAATTTGAGGGAAATATTTCAACAAAAGAAGAGGCAATAGAATTTGTTTGTAAAAATGGAAATAAATATTAAGTAGAATAAATTTATTAATTTACTAAAAAAAATATCTTTAATTTAAAAAAATATTTAATTGTGGTAAAATTTTACACGTGAGAGATGATTTATTTAAAATAAAAGATCAAAGGATAAAAGTATTTAATAAACGGCTTGGGAGAACACAGATTTTCTTTGCAGTTTTTGCATTACTATTGATTCTCCACCTGTTTTGTATACAAATTCTTGATGTAAAACATTACCGTGCAAAGGCAAAACGTCAAAGAGCATCAAGTTCGTTTATTATGCGTGGAGATATTTATGATCGTAATGGAATAAAGCTTGCTACTGACATGGTTTATTACGATGTGTATGCCAGGCCTAAAGACTTTGATGACAAAATTCACACCAAAGAAGAACTTGCTAAAGCCTTAGCTCCTATTTTAAAAATGCAGCCGGCAACTTTAATGGCAAAGTTTGAATCTGATAAAAACGAAAATGTTATTCTTTTAAAAAAAGGTGTGGGTAAAGCAGAACGTGATGCTATTGTAAAACTCTGTTTAAGAGAAATTCCGATTGATAAAAAAAGTATAAGAGTTTATCCTCAAGGCTGTCTGGCTTCTCATATACTCGGGTATTATAACTTTGATGCCGATGTGTCTGCTGGTGTTGAGTTTACTGCCAAAGACAAATTGGAACATGTTACCCAGCGCCCTAATATTGAAAAAACGCCTTCAGGAAATTTGATTTATACTTTTTCAACCGACCCTGTAGCTGCAACAGAACCTTTAAAAGGTGAAGATGTTACTTTAACTATTGATACTGCTATACAGCATATTTGTGAAAGAGAATTAGACCATGCCGTATCAAAATTCAAAGCACAGCGCGGAGCAGTTATTGTGATGAATCCTAAAAATGGTGAAATATTAGCTTATGCGGTTTATCCTTTTTATGATCCGAATCATTACAGAGAAGCTTCTATGATTCAGACAAAAAATTGGACTTTGACTGATATATTTCCTCCGGGGTCTACATTTAAAACAATTACTGTAGCATCCGCAATGGCACTTGGAAAAATTAATAAGAATACAAAGATAAATGATACCGGTAAAATCAAAATCGGCTGGTGGACAATATCAAATTACGATTACAAGCAAAGAGGAGCACCGGGAATGATTGACCTGGTTTACTTCTTCTTACATTCAAGTAACGTTGGTGCTGTAAGAATTGCACAAACCATGACTTCTGCTGAATTTCATGATATTCTTGAAAAATTCGGATTCGGACACAAAACAGGCATCGATTTGCCGGGAGAATCTATCGGGCTTTTGAAACCTGCAAGCAAATGGGATGTGTCTGACCATGCCTGCATGGGCTACGGTTATGGCTCTTCTGTTACTGCAATACAGCTTGTGTCTGCTGTTTCTGCAATTGCCAATAACGGTGTAAGAGTCACGCCTCACGTTATTAAATACTCTCAGGAAGAATCGGCAACAAAGGTAAAAAGCGTACAGGTTATGCCGCCTGAAACAGCAAAAACGGTTACGGAATTGTTGACAAAAAGTATTGAAGCCGGAAATTCACCTATAAAAATGAGTGATTATTATATTGCGGCAAAAACAGGGACTTCCCGTAAACCAAAAGAAAATGATACAGGTTATACAAATAAATTATACACATCAATTGTAGGATATTTGCCTGCAACTGATCCTCAGGTACTTATATACGTTGTAGTGGATTCAGCTCAAGGCGGAGAAATTTGGGGAAATACCGTTGCGGCTCCTATATTCAAAGCTATTTCATCACAGGTTGCAAGTATAATGAACCTGACACCTGATAAACATAATGCAAGGACGACAAAGGAGAATATACAAAATGAAACTGTCAGAACTAATTAAAGATGTAGATGTAGTTGAAAAATATAATTTTGAAGATGTTGAAGTTACAGGAATAAATTATAATTCTAAGACAACGCAAAAAGGTGATATTTTTGTATGTCTGAGAGGAGAACATGTTGACGGTCATAATTTTGCAGCGGATGCTGTAAATAAAGGGGCTGCAGCTGTTATGTGCGAAACAAAACTCGATTTGCCGGTACCTCAAATTATTGTTAATTCTGCGGAACAGTCTATTGCAGGGCTTGCAAATCAGTTCTATGCCTCTCCTTCAAAAGAATTAAATATGATAGGTGTAACCGGAACTAACGGAAAAACAACTGTTACACATCTTGTACAAAGAATAATGGAATCTTCAGGTGATAAATGTGCTTTAATTGGGACATTAGGTTATAAATTGTCATCAGATGGGGAATATAAAGAAGCAAAACATACAACTCCTCAAGCTCCTGAATTACAGCATACTCTTAAGATGATAAAAGATGACGCAGGAATAAAAAATGTGGCGATGGAAGTATCTTCTCACGCACTTGTTCAAAACAGAGTAGGTTTCTGCGAATACAATTGTGCTGTTTTAACAAACCTAACTCAAGACCATTTAGATTACCATATTACAATGGACAGATATTTCAACGCAAAAGCAATGCTTTTTGAACGCTTAAAATCAGGAGATGTTGCTGTTATAAATAACGATGATTCTTATGCTGAAAGATTCAAAAATGTTTTAAAAGACGGTGTAAAACTTTATACATACGGTGTTAAGAGTAATGCAACGCTAACTGCACGTAACATTTCCTTCTCTCCTAAAGGGGTATCTTTTGAATGTGTGATTGAAGGTAGCGTTCATCCGGTTCATTTATCTATGAATGGTATGTTCAGTGTTTATAACGTTTTGGCTGCTTTAACAGTTGCTTATGCAATGGGATTAAATATTGATAATGCAATAAAAGCGTTAGAGCCTGTTAAAGGTGTAGCCGGCAGATTCGAAGTAGTTGTTCATCATCCGCTGGTAATTGTGGACTATGCACACACTCCTGATGGGCTACAAAATGTCTTAAATGCTGCAAGAGAGATTACTCCTCAAGGCAGCAATCTGATTTGTGTATTTGGCTGCGGCGGCGATAGAGATGCTACAAAACGTCCTAAAATGGGGGCAATTGCTGAAAAACTTGCAGATAAAGTTATAGTTACTTCTGATAACCCAAGAAGTGAGGACCCGCAGCAAATTATTACTGATATACTGGCAGGATTTAAGTCTGTAAATGATATTACAGTAGAAGCTGATAGAGGAAAAGCAATCGAACTATTAAAAACAATTGCTAAAGAAAATGATGTTGTAGTCATTGCAGGTAAAGGTCACGAAGACTATCAAATCCTTGCTGATAAAACAATTCATTTTGACGACAGAGAAGAAGCAAGAAAAGTTTTTGGGGTATAAGATGAAAACGGCTTTACTTGTTGAACAGCACATGCATGGTGCATTTGGTATTGATTTTAACAAGGCAACTGTTGAAGAAGTAATCTTTGCTGCAAAAGAACTCTTAAAGCACGGTATCGGCGGTTTTTTCCCGACACTTGTAACAGATACTGTTGAAAATATCAAAAGGCAGGTTAAAGTTATAAAAGAGGCGGCGCAAAATAACAGAAATGATTGTGCTGATATTTTAGGAATTCATCTTGAAGGAATATTTATTAACGTTGAAAAAAAAGGGATTCATAATCATGAACACTTTTTACCTTTAACTGTTGAAAATTTTCAACAAATTGAGGATGATTTTATTAAAATTATAACTCTTGCTCCTGAACTGGATGAAGGTTTAATTGATTATTTAAAATCTAAAAATATAAAAATTCAGGCCGGACATTGTGTCGGAGGGAATTTAGAAGATTGCAGCGGCGTGACACATCTATTTAACGGGATGAAAGGGATTTCTCACAGAAGTTCTTCTACTGCATTATCCGCCTTAATTGATGACAGATTGTATACTGAAATTATTGCGGACGGAGTTCATTTGAGTGATGAAATAATTAGGCTTATATTTAAATCGAAACCTTTAAATAGAATTATTCTGATAAGCGATGCGTTACCGATTACTTACAGCAGTAAAAAAGCTGCAGTATTTGCTGATGAAAAAATTTACTATGACGGAGTAAAAGCTACTTCTGCAAACGGTACAATTGCAGGAAGTACAACATTACTTGATAAAATCATAAAAATACTCGGTAAAAAAGATTTGTTCTCCGTTCAATTGATTAATAACGTGTACGATTATCATAATCTTTCAATTGACGGCGAAATTGAATGGGATGATGAGTATAATATTATCAAGGTCAGAAAAGGAGAATATTATGCGAAGTGATACAATAAAAAAAGGAGCGGCACGTGCTCCGCATCGTGCATTATTGTATTCAACAGGAGTGAGTAAAAAAAATATTGATAAACCTTTTATCGGAATTGCTAGTTCTTTTTCTGACATTGTTCCGGGACATATCGGAATGAGAGATTTAGAACGCCAGATTGAAAAAGGGATACAATCTGCGGGCGGTCAGGCGTTTATATTTGGTGTTCCTGCAGTGTGTGACGGTTTGGCAATGGGGCATAAAGGAATGAGATATTCACTTCCGTCCCGAGATTTGATAGCAGATTGCGTAGAAACTGTTGCAGAAGCACACCAGCTTGACGGGCTTGTCCTTTTGTCAAACTGTGACAAAATAACACCTGCGATGCTTATTGCTGCTGTCAGATTAAATATTCCTACAATTATTGTTACTGCAGGGCCAATGCTTGCAGGTGAATGTCAGTGTGAAAAAACAAGTTTTATTAAAAGTACTTTTGAAGCTGTCGGGAAATATAGAAACGGTGAAATAACTGAAGAACAGTTAGCAGATTTAGAGGCAGAAGCCTGTCCTACTGCAGGTTCTTGTCAGGGACTATATACGGCAAATACTATGGCTTGTCTGACAGAGGTTCTTGGAATGAGTCTGCCTGAATGTGCAACTTCTTCCGCTGTATCTTCCAAAAAACGCAGAATTGCATTTGACAGCGGATACAGAGCTGTTGAACTGGTTAAAGAAAATTTGTGTCCGCTTGATATTGTGACAAAAGAATCATTAAGAAATGCAATTCTTTGTGATTATGCTCTCGGCGGTTCAACAAATTCTTTTTTACATCTTCTTGCAGTGGCTCATGCCGGCGGTATTGAACTTAAACTTGATGATTTTGAAGAACTTACTTCTAAGATTAAACAGATTGTAAAATTAGACCCGACGGCACTTCCTAATATGGTTGATTTTCATAATGCCGGCGGAATATGTGGTCTTTTGAGAGTTTTGTCGGAGAATATTTCAGAATTTAATAATACAACAGGTGTGACGGGTATACCTATTAAAGATATAGTAAAAAATGTCTGGTATAATTCTGATTTGATTCATTCTCCTGATAATCCTATAACCACACAGCCGGGGTTAGGAGTATTATACGGGAATATTGCACCTGACGGATGTGTAATAAAAATATCAGGAGTTGATGAATCATGCTATTATTTTGAAGGTACGGCTAAAGTTTTTGATTCAGAAGAAGAATCTATGGCCGCACTTGAAAACGATGAGATAAAAGAAGGTGACGTTATAGTTATTCGTTATGAAGGCCCGAAAGGCTCTCCGGGGATGCGTGAAATGCTTGCTCCAACATCCCTTCTTGTAGGTAAAGGGCTTGGAACAAAGGCTGCCTTAATTACTGACGGACGTTTTTCCGGCGGTACAAGAGGAATTTGTGTCGGACACATTTGCCCTGAAGCTGCAAACGACGGGAACATAGCTTTAATTAAAAACGGTGACAAGATTGTTATAGATATTCCGAATAGAAAAATTAATGTCCTTGTATCTGATGAAATTTTAAAAGAACGAAAAAAACATTTGGCTCCGTTTGAAATTAAAGTAAAAAAAGGATATCTTGCAAAATATGCAAAGTGTGTTCAAGATGCAAGTCATGGCGCAATAATTTAAAATAGCAAAAAATATTTTTATGCGTTTTAATTTACTTATAGGTAGGATTAATAGCATATGATGATATCAATTTTTAATACAAAATTTCATAATAATTTCAATTTTAAGTCGGTAAAATTTAATAATAATTCTTTAAAAGATACGGAAACAGAAATATTTTCTATATATGATAATAAGGGAATGTCTTATCCTTATTTTTATCCTGAAGCAGAAAATGAAATCTCTGAAGAGCAAGAAGAGTCTCCAATTATTTCATCTACTTTTAGGGATGAAGAACTTTTTGATGAATATAATGATTATATTACACCGGATTATTTCAGATATGATGATAATGATATAAAACCAAATAGACAATTTAAAAATATCATAGATTTTGATTATAGAATGGATCGTTCAGAACCTTTAACTTCAAAAATGCCGGATGTATATGATTATGAAGAAAAAAAATTACCTACGGAAACGCCAATGAATTTTCCTACATTTCCTCTTCAAGAATCAATAAATAATTTTAAAAAAGCTGTAGAGAATCGTTTTAGTACAACTAATTTAAGAAATAAAATGTTTGAAGCTTGTACTATACAAAAAAATAATAATAAAAAGTTATCAGCGACTCTAATGAATTCTTTTATACAGAATAATAATTCTTATTCATCTTCTGAGTTGATAGATATTTTTAATCTTTCTAAATTAAAAGAATCAAATGGGAATGAACGTGTAGATGAAGATTTACTAAAGTCAGGATATCTTGCATTGAATAGTTTCCCTTCAAATAAAAATATAAAGACAAAAATGATACTTAATCTAGCCAAAACTTATAATGAAAATGGTGATGAAATATTTTCGAAAGATAGATACAATTTAGAAATGAAATTAATTGATAAAGGCGAAAAATTTAATGATTTACCTGTATTAATGGATACTGTTATTTCTTCAAAAAATGATGATGTTTATATTGATGATTCTTCTTATGCTTATGTTAATTTGTTAAGAAAACGTGGAATTCCTACAAGTACAGCTGCTGATATTGTAAATGCTACTAAATTAAAGAAATCAAATGATGTTTCGCATATTGATGAAACTTTACAAAATATTGCAAAAAATTTATTAGTTAAATCTTATTCTCCTGCTACTGTACCTGTAGTAATAAGTAATTTAAAAGTAAACGATTCTGAAGGTAATGAATTGGTTAGTAACGATGCTGTTAATTTCTTGAATTCTTTGGTCGAAAAATGTAATACGGATTCTGATTTAATAAAATATACAACGTTATGTAATAAAAAAGATAATAATGGAAACAGCTATTTTCACAAGAACAGAGCAAAAGCAATTTTACATTCTCAAGAAAAACATAATTAGTTTAATATGTATTGAACTAGGACACCCTCTTTACCTGTAAAGGTTTTGATGTTAGAATAATCCTAAAAGGATATAGAATAATGGGTATTAAAAACTTTTTATCAAAAACACGTGTGATAGATATACAATCTTGTCTCCCTGATGGTGTAATTTTAATTACATTAGAAGGTATTATTCAATGGACCAATCTTGTTGCTGAATCTTTGCTTCAACATTCTGCAGGATTGGTTAATACTGATGTAAATGATTATATAGAAAAGGGACTAAGTTCTGTAATTGAAGCGGCTGAAACCAATAAACCTATAATTGCTAAATTAATTGATAGCGATAAATATGTAGAAATTACTGCTAAAGCAATTGAAGGAGCATATGTTGTTTCCATGCGTGATTCTACGCAAAAATTTAAAACGGTTAATAATCTTTTAGAAGAACAAGAAAATAACCGAAAAATTAATTATGATAAAAATAATTTTATAATAAAATTAGGTAATGATTTGAAATCACCTCTGCATTCTATAATTGGATTTTCCCAAGCTATTATCGATGGCTTAGGTGGAGATATAAGTGAAAAACAGGAAAAATACTTAAAAATAATAAATAAAAATTCCTCAGATTTATTATATTTTTATAATAAATTAATTGAATTGTCACAAACTGAAAGCGGTATTTATGACAAAGATATGAAATTTTTTGATATATCAAATACAATAAGTTCTGCTATTAAAACAAATGAACAATTGTATTCTGATAAAAATATTGAAATTAGTTTTAATATCGCAGAGAATACAAAAAAAACTATTTATTCAGACGAAAAAGCATTTCGTCTGATGTTTAATACTCTTATTGAAACGTTGATTCGTGCTACAGATATAGGAACATTAACTGTTGATTTAGAAAATGCAGATGATGAATTTCTTGCAACCCATAATCTGGTAGCTTGTTCTGCAATGGTAATTACTGTTACGAGTAGCAGTAATGCTATCCTTGAATCTGAAATTCCGACACTTTTTGACCCGTATGCTGTTATTGATCGTTCAAATAAACGTACTATACTTCGTGCTATTGCTCTTGCAAGTGTTAGAAATATTATGAATTATATGAATGGTATTATTTGGGCTGAAACTGTACCATTAAAGGGTACTGCTTTTAAAATGATTTTACCATTTGAGAAAGACGTTAATGAGTAGTGTAACATTTAAACATGTAAATAAGAGTTATGATAATAAAAAACTTATCATAAATAATGTTTCTCTTGATATTAAAGATAAAGAGTTTATTGTTCTGGTAGGTGCTTCCGGTTGCGGAAAATCTACGGCACTGAGGATGATAGCTGGTTTAGAAGAAATTACTGCAGGTGAAATTCTTATTGATGATAAAGTTGTTAATAATGTTCACCCAAAAGATAGAGATATTGCATTTGTTTTTCAAAGTTATGCTTTATATCCACATATGAGCGTATATGATAATATTGCATTTGGTTTGAAGATGCGTAAGGTTGATAAAAAAACTATTGATACCAAAGTAAAAGAGGCAGCAGAGATTCTTAATCTTACACAATATTTAGATAGAAAACCTAAACAGTTGTCTGGTGGACAGCGTCAAAGAGTTGCGTTAGGACGCGCAATTGTACGGAACCCTAAAGTATTTTTAATGGATGAACCGTTATCTAATCTTGATGCTAAATTAAGAGTACAAATGCGATCTGAAATAAAAAAATTGCATAAAAAATTACAAACTACTTTTGTTTATGTTACTCATGACCAAACAGAAGCTTTAACGATGGGGGATAGAATTGTTGTTTTGGATAAAGGAGTTGTTCAGCAAGTTGATACCCCGCAAAATATTTATTCGAAACCTGCGAATACTTTTGTTGCCGGTTTTATTGGACAAATGAATTTTATTGAAACAGTAGTTGATGGTGATGTACTGAAATTTAATAATGTTTGTGTCCCAATTCCAGAAAACGTAAAAAGTCAAATTTCAGGAATGGATAAAGTTACAATAGGTATTAGACCTGAAAATATGTCCGGAGGAAATATAAAATTTGCTGTAAAAGTTGATATCTCTGAAATGTTAGGTTCTGAGCAAATTGCATATTTTAATATTGGTGATGAAAAATGTTCTGCTAGATTAAATTCTGATTTTCATATAGGAGATGAACTTATACTTGGTATTTCTCCTGATAATATGTTATTCTTTGATTCAGAAGGTAAAAATATTCTTAATTAAAAAACAGGATGACCCAAATAGTCATCCTGTTTTTATTCATTAAAATTATTATAATTATTAGCTTAATCCGTAGTGAGCAACAGAGCCTTTTACTGTTTGAGGAAGTCTTCCTTTTGCTGCTTCTTCGCGTTCCTTTGCAAGTTCCATCAAAGTATCGACTTCTGCAACTTCGGCTTGGATTTCCGCATCTTTTTCTGCGATTGGTTCTCGTTGTCTGTCTTCCATTGCTTCTAATTCTTCTAATTGAGCCTGTTTCATTGCTTCAAGAATAGATGAGATAACAACTTGCATTTGACTTGCTGCAGCTGATAATGCTGATGCTATTGCACTTGCTTTTTCTGTTTCACTTGCATCAGCCGCAATTTCTGGGGTAACTGTCATACCGGCAGTAATTCCCATACCTGCTAATACTTCAGCACCAAAGATATTACCCAAAGATCCAATGGCTGAAGTGAAACTTGCTTGACTAACTCTTGCATTATTTAATATTGAGTTTACGTATTGTGCTTTTTGGTTCCAAGCGTTTTCAACTGTAGACTTTTTCTTTGAGAAGAGTTTTTCAATGTTAGCAATACGTTTTGTGTACATTTCTTGTTGATCGTGTAAACGTATCGAACGCAATTCGTACACGGTGGCTTTTTGCTTCGCCTTTTGATATTCATATTGCATTAACAATAAGCCCATTTGCTTTAAACTCCGTCTTTAGTGTCCTCGTATTAATATAAAGTTTTTTTAATTGCTAAAATTGCTTTTTTTGCTTTATTTTCGTTTACAATTCGTTACAATAAAACAAAACGCACGTTATATCTGCGTTTTAGATACGTTAAAAAATAACAATTTTATTAAGAAATATTACAAATTTATGATTTGTTGTAAAATTTAAGTATGAAAATTATTCCATATAGTGTTAAAACCGGGGTCGAAAATATGAAAATTGATTCAGAATTGCTTGATAAAGCTATTTTGAATCAGTGGAGTGAGCCTATTTTTCGACTTTATGGGTGGAAGCCTGCTTGTATTTCTTTAGGAAAAAATCAGGCGGATAATTTTATTGATTACCAACTTTTGAAAAAACATAAGATTGATATTGTCAAAAGAATAACTGGTGGCAGGGCTTTGTTGCATGATAAAGAGATTACGTACAGTTATATAACTTCGATTGAAAAACTTAAAAATGGTGAAAGTGTAATAGAATCATACAAAGAAATATCGCAAATATTAATAAATATATTTAATAAACTTGGGATTGAATTAACATTAGGTGGGGATAAAAGTATACATACAAAATTTGACTATTGTATGCTGATTTCAACTGGAGCGGATTTGTGTTACAAGGGTAAAAAGTTTATTGGTTCCGCACAATGCAGAAAACAAGGGTATATTTTGCAGCACGGTTCAATATTATTGGATTATAATAAAGAACTATTAGAAGAACTTTTTAAAGAAGAAATATCAACTGATTCAATAATTTCATTAAAAGAAATAAATCCGAATATTACATTAGAAGATATTATTAATGTTGCAATGAATTTATGATTAGTGATTAGTCATTTATATGTCATTACGAACGAAGTGAAGTAATCTTTTTTTTAATAATTGGTCAATAAAATTGTACCCACTACTATAACGATATTTATGATTAATGATTAAGGGACTGAATGATTAAGCAATCATTTTATCAGATATTAAATGTCTACTCACTGCTTAGTACTTGTCTAATCACTTACCCCTTACATGCTTGAATAAGAGTTATATTTATAATACACTATTTATGATAGCATGAGGCGTTATTAGAGGTATGATATCGTGAAGAGCTCACAATTAAGTATTTTAATATTTATTGCACTTATTGCCGGCATAATTACAGGATGGGTAGCTCCTGATTTCGCTGTGCAAATGCATCCTCTTGCATCCATCTTTTTAAGAATGGTAAAAATGATAATTGCACCACTGTTATTTGCAACTCTCGTAGTTGGGATAGCTGGACATGGTGACCCTAAAAGTCTCGGAAGAATTGGTGTAAAAACCATTATATATTTTGAAGTGGTTACAACAATAGCGCTTTTCTTAGGACTTGGAATAGCAAACTTTTTAAACCCGGGACAAGGGATTAATATTGCATCATCAAGCTTAGCAAAATTAAATGATATTGCGCAAATGTCAACAGCTTCACAACATAATTCCTTTAGCGAATTTTTTGTTAACCTTGTTCCAACAAGTATATTCCAGTCAATGTCTGATGGAAATTTATTACAAATAGTTGTATTTTCAATATTTTTTGCTCTGGCAATTTGTGCAATCGGTAAAAAAGCAAAACCTGTTATGGATGTATTGCAGGCAACTTCAAGTATTATGTTTAAGTTTACAGAATACGTTATGTTATTTGCTCCTTTAGGAATCTTTGGCGCAATATCATATACGATAGGCTCTAACGGTATTACAATTCTCAAAAATTATGCCAAAATAATATGCTCACTGTATTTTGCATTATTTTTATTTGTTATACTTGTTGTTTTTGCGGCTTGTAAAATTGTTAAAATATCGCTCAGAGATTTTATTAGAGCAATTGCAGACCCTGCTTTTCTTGCATTTACAACTGCCAGTTCAGAAGCTGCTTTACCTAAAGCTATGACAATTATGGAAGATTTTGGGGTTCCAAAATCTATCGTAGGCTTTGTTATGCCGACCGGATATACCTTTAATCTAGACGGCAGCACACTGTATCTTGCAATGGCTGTTATATTCTCTACACAATTAGTCGGAATTAATCTTTCTATAGAGCAGCAGTTAATTATTATGTTTGCACTTATGCTTACAAGTAAAGGTATGGCCGGAATGCCAAGAGTTGCTCTGGTTGTTCTTGCCGGAACTCTAACCAGTTTTCATATTCCAATTTTAGGTGTTGCACTTCTGCTTGGAATAGATCAGGTTCTTGATATGGGCAGAACAACTGTCAACCTTATCGGAAACTGTGTGGCAACTGTTGTTATTGCAAGATGGGAAAACTCGTTTGATTATAATAAAATGCACAAGTTTATTGCACAAAGAAAGGGAATTACAACTTCTCTAAAAGATGAAGAAAGCAACGTAAGTTTTGAACACGATTTTGAAGTATATAATAAAGGATAAATTATGGAAACAGAAGAAAAAGTTGAGTACAAAAAGACATTAAACCTACCAGAAACAACACTTGCAATGAGAGCAAATGCAACAGTTCGTGAACTGGAAATTCAAAAGTTCTGGGAAGAAAATAATATTTATAATAAGATTATTGAGAATAAAGATAAAACAAATTCCTTTATTTTACATGACGGACCGCCGTATTTAAGTTCTGAAAAAATTCACGTGGGTACGGCATTAAATAAAATTTTAAAAGATATACTTATAAAGTATAAATCGCAACAAGGATTTTATGCACCTTATGTTCCGGGCTATGACGGACATGGGCTTCCAATTGAAAATGCAGTTGTTAAAAATATAAAAGGCGGCAGAGAAGCTCTT
The DNA here is from genome assembly GCA_944324835.1 of Candidatus Gastranaerophilales bacterium. Lineage (GTDB taxonomy): Bacteria > Cyanobacteriota > Vampirovibrionia > Gastranaerophilales > Gastranaerophilaceae > UMGS1585. The sequence goes on along the minus strand of CALUXV010000002.1, from coordinate 86,156 downwards.
ACACCTGCGGAATTAAGAGCGAAATGCAGAGAATTTGCCCACAAAAACCTCAAAGGACAAGAAAAAGAATTTAGAAGATTAGGCGTTTTAGGAAACTGGGAACACCCATATCTTACAATTGATTCTGAATATGAAGCAGAACAGGTTAGAATATTCGGAGACATGTATAAAAAAGGTTACATCGAAAAAGGTTTGAAACCTGTTTACTGGTGTGCATCCTGCGAAACTGCCCTTGCGGAAGCTGAAGTCGAATACGCTGATCATACTTCAACTTCTATTTACGTCAGATTCAAATTTGATAATGAAAGTATAAATAAAATTAATCAATTTATTGATACTCAAGGGAAAGATGTATATGCGGTAATTTGGACAACAACTCCTTGGACAATCCCGTCAAATATGGCAATAAGTTTACATCCTAGATTGGAATATACATTCTTTATTAAAGATAATGACGTATATTTTGCTGCTCAAGAACTCTTGGGACAATTCTTGAATGGTGTTGGCTGGGAAGAAACTGATATCAAAGTTATTGGTTCTTGTACAGGTCAGGATTTAGAATTGTTAAATACAAAACATCCTTTGTATGACAGAAAATCTCCGATTATTTTAGGGGAACATGTAACTACAGATGCCGGTACAGGTGCAGTTCATACGGCTCCCGGACACGGTCTTGAGGACTATGAAGTCGGATGTAAATATGGTATTGAAGTATTTTCTCCATTAGACAGCAAAGGTATTTGGACTGATATTGTCGGAGACAAAGATTTAGAAGGTGTGCCGTATTACAAAGGTAATGCAATTGTAATAGAAAAACTTAAAAATTGCGGAGCATTACTTGCTCAAGATGATATTCAACATAGTTATCCGCACTGCTGGAGATGCAAACATCCTGTTATATATAGAGCAACACCTCAATGGTTTGTAAAAGTAGATAAATTCAGAGATAAGACTCTTGAAGCTATCAAAGGGGTAAAATGGATACCTGCAAGCGGAGAAAACAGAATCGGTAATATGGTTGAAAACCGCTCTGATTGGTGTATTTCTCGCCAACGTGCTTGGGGGGTACCAATACCTATTTTCTACTGTGAAGACTGCGGAGAAGTTATTTGTACAGACGAAACCATTAACCATGTTGCAGAAATATTTGAAAAAGAGTCATCAGATGCATGGGTAAAATATGATGAATTAAAACTTTTACCTGAAGGATTTAAATGTCCTAAATGCGGTAAAACTCATTTCAGAAAAGAAAAAGATATCATGGACGTATGGTTTGATTCTGGCTCATCCTGGAGAGCGGTTGTAGAAAAGCGTGCCGACGAATTAGGACATACACCTGTTGATATGTACCTTGAAGGTTCTGACCAGCATAGAGGATGGTTCCAATCATCACTTCTAACATCAATTGCCTGTCAAGACAAATCTCCATATAAAGAAGTTTTGACTCACGGATTTGTATTTGGTGAAGACGGTAGAAAAATGTCTAAGTCTTTAGGGAACTATATTAGACCTGATGATATTATAAAAACTTATGGTGCTGATATCCTAAGACTATGGGCAGCATCAGTTGATTATAGAAACGATATCAAAATCGGGGATAACATTATAAAACAACTTGCAGAAATATTTAAGAAAACCAGAAATACTGCAAGATTCTTACTGGGAAATCTTTTTGATTTTAATCCGGCAGTTGATTATGTTAAATATGAAGAACTTAAAGATATTGATAAATTTGCATTGCACAAATTAAACAAAGTAGTGGAAGAAGTAACAAAAGCATTTGACAGCTATGAATTCTATAAATACTTCCAATGTTTACAAAACTTTGCTGCGGTTGATTTAAGTTCATTTTATTTAGATATTGTAAAAGACAGACTCTACACTGCAGGTAAGAAATCATTATCAAGAAGAGCTTGTCAAACAGTATTGTATGAAACGTTACAGGTATTAGTGAGAATATTGACTCCTGTAATGCCACATCAAGCAGAAGACATATGGCAAAATACGCCTGAATGTCAACGTTCCGGATTTGAAAGTGCATTATTACTTGATTGGCCAAAGATTAAATCTGAATGGAACAATGAAAAACTTGAAGAAGATTTTACCAAGATTCTAAAAACAAGAGAAGTTGTAACAAGGGCTATTGAACCTTTAAGAGCCGATAAAAAAGTCGGAAGTTCTCTTGAAGTCGGGGTATATGTAAAATCAAATACAGCAGCCGATGTCTTGAAAGCAAACGAAAAAGACCTTTGTGATATCTTCATTACATCACAAGCCTATGTAACAGATTCTGCCCCTAATGGTATTCTCAATGAGTATTCAGAAGATGATTATACCGTATGGGTTGTAAAAGCAGAAGGCGAAAAATGTGAACGCTGCTGGAAATATAGACAACTCGGAGAACATAAAGGCTACGAAACAATTTGTTCAGATTGTTATGAAGCAATAAAGGTATAATAAACAAAAAGGATGACATTTGAAAGTCATCCTTTTTTATTGTTATTTTATGGATTGATTATTTACTAATATAATTAATCAACGCTCTGACTCCTGCACCGGTTGCTCCTTTGATAAACTCGTTCATTGGTTTATCCATAAATGCAACACCTGCAATATCGATATGAGCCCATTTTGCATCTTTAACAAATTCTTTCAAGAATAGGCCTGCTGTAGATGCTCCGCCCCAGCGGGAACCAGTATTTTGCATATCGGCAACTTCACTTTTTAGAGAGTCTTTGTATTCTTCATACATTGGAAGTTCCCAATATCTTTCACCAACTTCTTTTGCGGCATTGATTATATTATGAACCATATCGCAGTCGTTACCGACAATACCTGCAGCAACATTGCCTAAAGCAACCATACAAGCACCTGTTAAGGTTGCGATGTCAATCACTTCATCAACGCCTTGTTCACAAGCAAAACACAAGGCATCAGCCAGTGTTAATCTGCCTTCTGCATCCGTATTATCTACTTCAATTGTTTTACCGTTTTTAGCTGTCAGGATATCTCCCGGTTTGTATGCTGAACAGCCAGGCATATTTTCACATGCTGCAATGATACCGTGAACTTCAACATCAGGTTTTAATTCATTAATTTTGCTCATTATGCCTAATACGCAGGCTGCACCTGACATATCATCACGCATTGTAAGCATGGATGCTGGAGGTTTAATATCCAATCCGCCACTATCAAATGTTATACCTTTACCGATAATCGCAATTTTCTTACGAGGGTTAGGACAGGTATATTTTATATGAATAAATTTAGGCGGCTGAGAAGAACCCTTAGCAACGGCAAGGTATGCGCCCATTCCCATTTTTTCACAATCTTCTTTTTCATATACTTTGGTATCAAGTCCAAGTCCTAAAGCTATTTCTGCAAGTTTAGAAGGTGTAGCAAATTGTGCAGGTTCATTTGCTAAATCTCTTGTCAATTTCATACCGGAAGTAACAATTTCAGCACGTCTTAACAAGCCTTCATCACAATTAACATAGATTTCTTCAACCTTCTTATCCTTTTTAGTTTTATATTTATCGAAAGAATAATCAGCCATGTATGAACCGTAAACAAATTGTTCTGCCCAATTGAAATCTACACCGGTGAACTCAAATGCAACCTTTTTAGCTTCCATTTGCATTGCTTTTTTAATAGCTTTGTAAACGGCAATTCTGAACTTATCAGTGTTTAATTCTTCTTTTTTACCAAGACCCAAAACAAGAATTTTTCTTGCTGCTTGTTTGCCGTAAGTAGGTAATAAATAGGTTGTTCCTAATTTTCCTTCAAATTTGTCCTCATCAATAGCATACTTATTTGCAAGTTCTTCTGTTGTTTTTTCACCTTCAAACTGGTTTATAACAAGAATATCGCAAACAGTACTCTTGATATCTGCCGTAATATTTATTTTCATAAACGGACTCCTTTCTTATAAACTTATATTATATTTTTTAGCCATAATTCTAACAAAGTTTTCTATGCTCCTATCCCAGGTTCTCTCTCCTGCAGGGGTAAAAAAACATCCCGGGATTTGTTCTTTTTCTCTATGATGTCTTACGCAGTCACAACATGTTCCTCGATTTGAACATGTTGTAGCGGTGCAGGTACAGTCAATTAAATTTTCTTCTCTTTTACATTCCATAAGAAACTCCTTTTAGTATATTTATTAAACACTAAAAAAACTCTTTCGCAAGGGGTAAACGGAGTATATTATGCCCTTTTTGCAAACTTGCACCCGCAGTAGTTTTGGCGGTAAAGATTAAGTTCTTTTGCCAGTTGGTTTGTTTTTAGAAATCCGTCTTTCTTTTTGAAATTAACGGAAACGTATTCCAAATCATCAATATGAGATGCAATATCAAAACCTATTTTAGATAACAGTTCAAAGTCCTTGTGAGGACTGATTACCATTGATGTAGTAAAATAGTTAATCCCCAATTCTTTTGCTTTGTATGCCGATTTTAAAAGTCTGAGTTTAAAACACAAAATACATCGTTTCCCGTGTTCGGGTTCATTTTCATACCCTTGAACAACGTTGATATATTCTGAAGGGCAATAAGTTTCAACAATTAATTTCGTATTTAAAAAATCACACACGGTTTTCTGAGCTTCTAAACGTCGGTCAAATTCTTCTTTTGTATCAATATTAGGATTATAAAAATACACAACAGGTTCGTAGCCCAAATCTCTTAGTTGTCTTATAGGTTTTCCTGAACATATACCGCAGCAGGCGTGTAATAATATTTTTTTTACCTCATCGCTCATAAATTTTATTCCGCTTTCTTTTTAATTAATTCTTTTAGTTCATAATAAGGTTTTATACCAAGATACCTTTCCCCGTCAATAACTATTGTAGGTGTTGCAATAACTCCTTGAGATACCGCATAATCAATATCATCTGTAATCTTTTTCATTGTTTCTTTTGATTGAATATCTTGTTTAAATCTATCAATATTTAATCCGATTTTTTGAGCTAACTGTACAGCTTCTTCATCATTTTTCGGATGATGTTCAAAGAGTAATGTTGACATATCCCAGTATTTACCCTGATTTTTTGCAGCAACAGCATATTTTGCATATCTGCAGCCGTTTTTATGAACCTGTTTTCTTAAGTATTTGTTGCATTCTCTGTCGAGTGGAAGGTTATGCGGCTCTATATAGACATTCCCTAATTCTTTTACTGCCTTATGTATCATAATATTGTATGCAAAACACATAGGGCAGGCAAAATCAGAATACAACTGAACTCTAATCGGTGAATTCGGATTCCCCAGATTGTTTCCCGAAACTGCGTAAGGATTAACTTCCATTTTTAAGAACGTTTTTATTGATTTCAATTTTTTTACCTGCGGAGTAAATACATTTGTAGTTGATGTATATGTAAGTAATATTATTGCAGCCAGTAAGGCAGTAACAAAATGAACTGTGTAATTTTTTACTCCGTTAATAAAATCAACAAAACTGTCTTTTATTGATTTTATAAAGCCTCCGTTTTCAAAATCTGTTGCAATAAGAGCAATTAATGTATTTAAAATATAGGTAAAGAAACAGAGTATACAAATTTTGTGCAAAATAAACACACTGTCAAAAGCAAGATAAACAGATATAACGAAAGATATCAAACCTAATGAGGAAATATAAGACATCGGGCGTTTAAATACAGATAAAAAATTCAAAAACTTAATATTCTTAAGTTTATCAATAAATAAAAGCATTATAACAAACAGGTAAAAGAACATTCCCCAATATGCAAGAGGGATACCCAAAAACTGCGATGCTGTGGTTTTTGCGACACCGTCACAATCAACTAAATCATTAATTGAACAAAAACTGGATAAAGCATATGGATTATAGTTAGATTCATAATAAATAATTGCAAGTTTAATTGTGGTAATAAAACCTATAAAGGCAATTAACCCAATAGATAAGTTCTTTTTCATTTTAATCTCCATTTATATTCTTTTAAATCATAATCGTATTAAAATTAATTTTCAATAGAACATTGAACTAACCATATATACTAATAATTTATGCATGTGGATGTGCAGTATTATAGACGTCTTTAAGGTGTTGAGTTGAAACGTGGGTATAAATTTGAGTATTTGAAATGCTTGTGTGCCCAAGAAGTTCTTGAACAACTCTTAAATCTGCACCATGCTCAATTAATCTGGTTGCAAAACTGTGTCTAAATACGTGCGGTGTTACATGTTTTGGTAAGTGTATTCGATTTACAATTTCATTTATAACGTTTCTTATAGTTCTGGTTTGAAGTCTATAACCTGTATTATTGATAAAAACCGGGCTGTCATCTGATACATCCGTTTTAATACCATTTTTACCTATAACAAGCGGTCGTGCGGTGTGAATGTATTGTTCAAGGTATCGTTTTGCTCTATTTGATACAAGTACAATACGTTCTTTGGCACCTTTACCAAAAACTCTAATTTCATTGTTATCTAATTCTAAATCTCGAAAATTTAGTCCGCTTAATTCTGATACTCGCATGCCAGTTGCCCATAAAAGCTCCAGTATTGCTTTGTTTCTAAATCCTGCAGGGGTTGTAATTGGTACATTATCGAGTATTTTTTCCATTTCATCGTCTGTGAGAAATTTAGGCAGAGTTTTACCTCTTTTCGGTGCAATCAATGCTTCTGCAGGGTTTGTGTCAATTAATTTTTCTCTATTTAAGTACTTATAAAAACCTCTAATTGAAGCTATTTTACGTAAAATTGTTGTTTTCTTATAATTAAATCTTTGGATAAAGTGCAGATATTCTCTGATTTTTTCTAAGTTTACTTTAAGACAATCAGAATCTAGCCATATAAGGAAACTTGTAATATCAGACGAGTAACCGGCTATAGTATGTTCTGAATAATTTTTTTCAAATGAAAGATAGGTTTTAAATTCTTCCAAATATTCTTTCTGCATTAAATCTCCTGCGTATAATTTATTGCAATTTCACTTAGTATATTATACAATAATTTTTATAATAGAGTAAGTTATATTTACTTACTGAGTTGATAGTTGATTGAGGTTGGAAAATGAAGTTAAAGAAGATTACAATGTCCGTTTTGGCACTTGCTGTTGCAGCAAATATTTCGGTAGCAGAGCCTGTTAAAAATAATACAGTACCTTTAGATAAAAAAATATTAGAAATAAACCTTTGTATTGAAAATAATGATTTTAAAAATGCTGACAAACTTATATGTCAATCATTGCAGGTTTATCCCGGAGATGTTCAGTTTCAGATACTTTCTGCAATATCTTTAACTCAACAAGATAAACTTGATTCTGCACAAGATATTTTAGACACAATTAAAAAATCTTCTTTAAAATATTCGGATTACTATTATGCACAAGGTGCTATATATCTAAAAAGAATTGATTCATCAGATATGCGTTTTAGACAAAAAAATGATGAATTAATTCAACTTGCAATTAATCAATTTAATTATGCCTTAAAAATTAATCCAAAAAATGCTAAAGTTTATAATGCATTAGGTGTTGCAGAATTGAAACGTGGTGATTTATACCAGGCTCAGGTAAACTTTGAAAAGGCAACTCAAGTTAATCAAAAATATGCAACTGCTCTTGATAATTTAGGTTCTATTTATTATATAACTAACGAACTTGATAAAGCTGAGCCTTACTTCAAAAAGGCTGTAACCTTAAATCCAAATTCATCAACTGTTTATTACCATCTTGCTCAGGTTGCGTTAAAAAAAGATGACTTACAAAAAGCGCTTTATTATGCAAATAAATCATTATTATTAAATGAACGCTCTACTTATGCCTATAACTTAATTGGTGAAGTTTATAAAAAACAAGGAAATGAAGCCGCTGCAATTACTTCTTTCCAAAAATCAATTTTCTTAATGCCTGAAAATACTGATCCTTATATTAATCTTGCAGGAATTTATGAATCAAGAGGTGATATTGAAGCTGCTATTGAACAATTAAAAACTTGTAATACAATTGCACCGAATAACGACGAAGTATTACTTGGGCTTGCAGATTTAATTCTTGCATCTGGTCAGTATGAAGATGCAGTAAAATATTATTCAATGCTATCAGATAAGTATAAAACCCAATCTATTGAAGGGATAGCTTCTGCTTATTTTTCTTTAGCAACAGAATCTGCAAACAAGTCTATGTTTAAATCTAATAAACGACTTGTTGATTCCCTTGCTTATATTAATCAAGCTATAAAAGAAAATCCCGATAATCTCGAATTGTATCTGACAAAATCAAAATTGACTAGATTGATTAACAATCAAGTTGAGTCTAAAGAAGTATTGTTAAAGATAGTTTCTGCTCCAAATGTAAATATTTCTGACCTTTTAACTAAGGGCGATGCATATATTCAGTTACAACAGTTTAGAGATGCAAGAAATATATTTACTCAGGCAGCAAAACTTGAAAAGTCAATTGAAAATGACCTTTATTTAGCGGAGTACTTTACTTATAATAAACAATTTAAACCGGCAATGGATGCTTTAAATAATGTATTAAAGAAAGAACCCGCAAATGAGGATGCAGCAAGTAATGTTGCTTATATTAATAGAATGATTGATTATTCTGCAAAACAGTACAAAAATGCTGTTTATTTTAAAAAAGAAGGTGATAAATTCTTCCAAAAGGTTTATTTAAATAAAGCTATTAAGTTTGATCCGAATAATATAGATGCAAATTTAATGCTTGCAAAACTCTTAAAGAAAGAAAAGGATTATTATGGTGCCAATAAGTGCTATAAAGTTATTTTAGGAACTTCTGATAATGAAAAACAAATAAAAAAAGTTGCTCGTTGGTCACGCAAACTTGATAAAAAGATTGCAAAGATTGAACGTAAAAATTCAAAAAATAGTATGAATAATTCAGAAAAAAATATTGTTCCGGTTAATGATTCTAATATTCAAGAACAGCCTGTGCAACCGGAATTGGTACCTGCAGTACAACAACAGGAAGAAAATCAATAATGAATATACTAAAAACATTTGAATTGTTTTTACGTGAACCATTAAGTATTTTTAAATATGGTCTTATTCAGATTGTAAATATTCAAGATAATATTTTTGCAAAAAAATCGGCAATTAATGTTGATTTACTGAATAATAGGGCTCAGATAACAGTTATAAATAATGAAAAAGTTTATAATCTTTTGAGTCTTGTTTCTCAACGTGTAAAAAAGAAAAAAGATGAAAAAGTTCTGGTGCAAAGATGAAATATTTAACTGCTCAATTTATTACAAGTGCAGAAAAACTTTCTCAGTGTCCTGATACTAATTTGTCAGAATATCCATTATTAGGACGTTCAAATGTCGGTAAATCATCTTTTATAAATGCACTAGCAAATAATAAAAAACTTGCAAAAACTTCAAATACTCCCGGTAAGACACGATTAATTAATTATTTTAATTTTTCTAATAAATTTATGGTTGCTGATTTACCTGGCTATGGGTATGCAAAAGTTTCCAGAGTTGCTCAAGCAAACTGGCAAAAAAATTTGGAGGAATATCTTTTAAACAGAGTTCAGATAAAATCTCTTATTCAGCTTATTGATGCAAGGCATGATATACAAAAAAATGATTTTCAGATGCGTGAGTGGGTGAGTGCATACAACCTTCCAATAATTACACTTGCTACTAAGATTGATTATGTTCCTAAAAATAAAATTCTTAATGTAATAACAAAGATAAAAAAGGAATTTGGTGGAATAGTTCTGCCGTTTAGTGCTGTTGAACATAGATACAATGAAGATATTTTAGAATTTTTGCTTGACTAAAGTTTGTTAGATTAATTTGTTTATTCTATGTCTAAAAATTTATGTACTTGCGGAATTAATCTTACATGCTGATATTTTTCAATAAATTTGTTAAATACATGTATCATGAATTCTGAATCAACAGATATTTCGTTTCCATTCATTTTAGGTTGTAATATTAGTTCTAAATTATATTTTTCTCCTAAGAAAATGCAATTTTCAATTTCTTCATTTGTTATGTTTTTATCAAATATGATTTTGGCAAATAGTTTTTTCCCTTCGCAATCATATTGTCTTGTAACTGCACAATCTACTTTATAGTGTTTTATAACATTAAAGAACTTATTGTGAAGTTCAAAAGAATTTTTTATGCCAGAACAGCTAGGGAGTTTAATATCAGCTGCTATTACTTCTATGTATGGAAGAATTTTTTCTAAATTGTCTGTAATTGTTGCATTCGTTTCAAGATAAAATTTTGTTTTTACTTTGGGAAGAAACTCTGTTAAAAATTCGTTCCATATTAATGGTTCTCCACCTGTTAATGAAATATAACTGATTGTTTTTATATCAAATTTTTCATTTATATAATGAACAAGTTCGTCAGGGGTAAATTCATAATAACTGTCTTTTTCATTAATATTTTCAGGTAAATGAGGTGTATCACAATAATCACATTTTAAGTTGCATGCACAAAAACGTATAAATAATTGTTTTGTTCCTATGTATAGTCCTTCGCCTTGTACAGATGCGAATATTTCTTTAATTTTTGCTTTATTTTCACTCATACTGTTTCTCTCTTATATTTCGGTTTGACGCAAGTTTTAATTTTTCATACAAACTAATTTCTTCTTTTGAAAGGTTTTTAGGAATTTCAATTGATACTGTTATTATCATATCTCCTTTCTTACCATCTTTTTCGAGTCCCTCTTTGGCAAGTCTATATTTTTGTCCATTCATTGTATTTGGCATTATTTTCATCTGTACAATGCCTGTTGGAGTCTTTACTTCTATAGTACATCCAAGTACTGCTTCATATGGTTCAAGTGGGACTGTTTGTAAAATGTTAAGTCCATCATATTTATATGGAGATGATTCCATATCAATTTTAATTATTAAGTATAAATCTCCATTTTTACCACCATTTAGACCTTGATTTCCTTCTCCGGCAATTCTGATTTTGGCACCTTCTTTTATTTTTTCGGGGATTCTTACGGATAGTTTTTTGTGTACAGATATTTCACCGTCACCTTTACAATATGCACAAATGCTGCCATTTGCAAATTTTCTGCCATGACATTTTGGACAAGGCTCTGTGTGTAATATATTAACGGTTCTTGTTGTGCCCATTAATGCTTCTGTAACTGTAATTGATATTTCTGATGTAATATCGCTGCCATTTATTTTTTTCGCAGTATATTTATTTTGTTTAGGTTTTTCTGCTTCTTTTGTTTTTTTTATAAAAGCTTCCCATGCATCTTGAAATGCATTTTTATTATTTTGATTGGTTTCGGATTTTTCTTTTTTATATTCTTGTTTTGATTTTGGCGGTGGTTTTTGTTTGGTTTCTTGTTTTTCAAACTTATCATTTGTTTTTTGATAAGTATTCCGTTGTGATTCTTCTTTGGCTGTCTTGCTTTGGTTGTTAAATATACCTCTTAGAGTATCATACTTTTTACGTTTGTCTTTATCTGATAGAATTTCATATGCTTCATTTATTTCTTTAAATTTTTGAACAATATCAGAAGTATTACCAGCGACATCTGGATGCCATTTTCTTGCAAGTTTTCGGAAGGCTGATTTAATTTCATTCTCAGTCGCATCAGGCTTTATTCCCAAAATGTCGTAGTAATTTTTTTCCATAATTTAATAATAATTGATTCTTATAATTTTGTTAATAGTCCTGATTACTGCCTTCATCTTCATCATCTTTTAAAGATGAAAGATCCGCAGAATACATTCCGTCAAAGTCATCAGGTAACATATCATTATCAGGCCATATAGTCCCATCATCAAACCTGCAGGCATTTAAATTGAAACTTGTTGAAAGATCTGAATTCGTTAAATCGGTTTCCTGTAAAACGCTGCCTGCCATGTCTGCTTCATTAAAATTGCAGTAATCAACAACTGCATAACTAAAATCAGTCCCATTTAAAACAGAGCCGGTAAAATAACATTCAGATAATGTAGAACGTGTAAAATCTGCAGATGATAAGTCACAGTTTTCAAATTTTACATTTGTTAGATGTGCATCAGAGAAACTTGTAGATGATAAATCTACATTGTTGAATTCAGCATCTGTGATGGTTACATTTGATAAATCAATTTCTGTTAAATCAATTCCTGACTTGTTATTTTCTTGTACATAGCTGTTAAATTCTTCAACGTTTTCTATTAATAATGCTATTAATTCATCTTTAGTTTTCATTAGTGTGACTCCTCTAACTGATTATTTTAGTTTGTAATGCTAGTAAGACTGCTTGTGTTCTGTTTGTAACTTTTAATTTTTTAAAAATAGTATTCATATGTGTTTTTACTGTAACATCTCTAACAAATAATTTTTTTGCAATGTCTTGATTACTTGCTCCTTTTGCTGCAAGTGAAAGAACTTCTTTTTCCCGCTCAGTTAAAGGTTCAATATCGCCTTCTGGTTTTATTGTTATATCAAGCGAATTATTTGATGATTCATTTTGCCATTTAGAACGTCTTAAAATAGCTTCAATACGTGCAAGAAGGTTTGGTAATACAAATGGTTTAACTATGTAGTCGTCTGCACCAATTTTTAACCCTGAAACGATTTTATGCTCTTCACTTACTGCTGTTATCATTATAACTGGAATGTATTTTGTATTTTTATTAGTTCGTATTGCTTTTAATGTATCCCAGCCATCCATATTTGGCATCATTATATCAAGTAGTATAAGGTTAATTGTATTATAATCTTTTGATAATATTTTTAATGCTTCAACTCCATCGTGTGCAACTACGACATTGTATCCGTACATTGGTAACGCTTCTTCTAAATATTTCGGATTATCATCAACTATTAATATTTTTGCAAAATCTTCCATTTTTCCCTCAAACTATATTTTCTTTGAAAGCTTTTACGGCTGCTTGTAATCTATCGTCTACTTCTAATTTTTGTAGGATACTTGCGACATGCACTTTTGTTGTATTAATACTTACAACCAGCTGTTTGGCAATTTCACTATTACTATATCCTTCAGTAATTAATTTCAAAATTTGTTTTTCTCTCGATGTTAAATTATACATTGCTTTTGAATCCGATACATCATTCATTTGGGTGTTTGTTGCTGCTTTTAAAACAATGCTCGAAATACTAGGATCAAACCACGATGCTCCATCGAGAACAGAATTTACGACTTGAATCAGTCTATCAAGATTAATCTCTTTTGAACAATAGGCATTTGCACCTGCTTTTAGACTGTTTAAAACATCTTTCTCATCATTGTGTGAGGTCAATACAACTATTTTTATGTTAGGATTTAATTCTTTTATATATTTTGTTGCAGAAATACCATCGATTTCCGGCAGACCTAAATCCATTATTGCAAGATCAATTTTGTTCTCTTTTACAATAATATATGCATCTTCTGCTGATTTTGCTTCAAATATTGTGCCGACATATTCTACACCTTCAAAAGTCGTTTTAAGTCCGAAGCGTGTTAATTCGTGGTCTTCTACTATTAATATATTGTATTTCATTTAATTCCCGCAATCTTATTATATGTATCGTTGCTGTTTTTAATACTGTTATATTCTGCCTCTTTTTTATTAAGCAGACTTTGATAATAATAATATCTAAAGTTGCTGTCGTCAAGGTAGTTTGCAACTGCAAGATAACTTTTGGCCAGAGAAATGTTCCCTTTCTCAAGCATTAAACGTGCTAAATCTATCCAGCCATCTTGGTACATCGGATTTAATGATACAGATGTTTTTAGATAGTCCAGTTCTTTTTCAGGAGTAACAAGACCTATTTTATAATAAGCAATATAAGAATTGTCAAAATCTTTTATTAATTTATTATATATTTCATTGGCACGTTTTGGATTAGACATTTTGGTATATACTGATGCCATTTTTTCCAGTGCATCTTGTTTTACATTTTTATCGGACAATGTTTCCTTATAGTATTTTATTGCATTTTTGTAGTCACCGTTTTTAGCTGCAATATCACCCATTGTAATTAAGCAATCTGGGTTGTTTTGAGTAATTTTATATGCTTTATCGCAATATTCGTCTGCTTTTTTGTAGTCACCTTGTGAAAATGCACACCTTGCAAGCATAGAATATAAAAGTGCATTATTTTTTTTATTTTTTCCAAGGGCTGTTATAAAAATTCTGGAAGCTTTTTGATAATCTCCTTCAGCCCAGTAATATCTTCCAAGGTAATAATCTTTTTCAAATGGCTTTTGGGCTAAAAGATATTCAATATATTCATTGGATGACTTAATTTTCCCGCATAACTTTTGGGTGTTTATTTTTTCTGAATTTATCTCTTTAATCCGTTTTTTAGTTATTTTACCTTTTTTTTCTCCTGTAAAAATTTGAGATTCAAGTATTTTGTAGTTAATGTTTGATGGATTTTCGGTTATTGCAATTTTAATATATTGCTTAGCATTTTGTATATCATTAAGTTTATAATAACCAAGTGCCATCAAATAATTAGCATAATCGTAATCATTTAATAACCGGGGGTATCTGCTTAATTCTGATACAGATTCTTTAGCTTGATCATTAAATACTATATTGGAATAAAGTTCAGCTAAAATTAGTATATCTGATTTTGTAATATTTTTTTTCGGGAAATAGAATTTTTTTGTATTTTCAATAATGTTATTTGAAATATCAAAATCTTCTATTTTACTAAATGCTTGTTTTGATAAATCAAAAAAACCAAATTCTGCGGTTTTATCTGCTAACATTAAAAGATAAAAATCATTTTTATGATTTTTTGAAATTAGTTTATTAAAATCATCATATGATATTTTAATATTCAAATTCTCAAACTTATCAATTGCTCCTTTAAAATTCTTTTTGAATATAGTATTCGAATTCTGTTTAACTGGCTCAATTTTTATAATATCAGTTTGCAGAATAGGATCAAATACCATTTCAGAATATACGGTATTTGCAAATATTGTCGATAAAATAATAGTAAATAATAGTTTAGACTTGCGTTGCATTTACATTAATTCCTGTGTAGTAAAAATTGAATTTGTCTACAAGTTCTGTATTAATACCTGCATTAATACTATTGTATAAATCAAGTAATGTATACTTAGAAAGTAGTTCTTTATCTTTTTCATCTAAAATAAGATGGTTTTCAGTTAAAAATACTTCTGTAATTTTATCAAGGGTTGTTTGTAAAAATTTATCAACAACATTTTTATCAAAATGAGTCCCTGAGTCACTTATAAGAATTCCAATTACTTTTACTATTGGCATTTTGTCACGATAATGCCTTTTGGATGTAATAGCATCAAAAACGTCTGAAACAGCTAAAATCCTTCCCCCAAAAGGTATCTCTTCTCCTTTTAAATGCCTGTAATATCCAGTCCCATCATATTTTTCATGGTGAGAACAAGCGATTTCTGTAATTAGTTTAAATTCGTCAGACATGTTAATTTTTTCTAATATATTATGAGTAATTTCAACGTGTTGCTGTATATGCTTATATTCTTCAGGAGTTAACTTTCCTTCTTTTTGAAGGACAGAGTCTCTAATCCCGATTTTTCCGATATCATGAAGCGCTGCAGCTTTTTGTATTATTTCAATATCATTATCCGGTAGTTGAAATTCTTGCGCAATAAGTGTTGCATACATTCTTACTCTGGTAGAATGCCCGGAAGTGATTTTATCGCGAGCATCGATAGAAGCACCAAGTGTACTGATAAAGCTGTCAAATATTTTTTTCTGCTCTTTTAAAAGTTCGTTTTGGCGTTCAAATAAGGTTGCATTTTCTAACGAAATACCAGCACTTGAACCAATTGTTACGAGTAAATCTTCATCTTCTTCTGTAAAGTGCCCGGTAATTTTGTTCAAAACTTGAAATACACCAATAGTTTCTTGATTAATATTTTTTATTGGCATGCAAAGTATTGTTTTTGTTCTGTAACCTGTTTCTTTATCGATATTTTTATTAAATCTTGGGTCTGAATATGCATCTTTAATGTTAATCGTTTCGCCGGTTTGAAAAACATGACCGGCCAGTCCTTGATTTGATTTGAATCTTAATTCTGTACTACCAAGTCCAAGTGCGACTTTAGACCATAGTTCATCATTTTCCTTATCATACAAGTAAACGGTACATCTATCTGCTTGCATTGCTTCTTTTGTTTCTTCTGCAATTGTTTGCATTAATTTATCAATATTTTTTTCGGCAGCTACTGCTTGTCCTATTTTTACAAGTGCAAGTAAAGGATCTTTACGAACCTCTGCTGTATACATGCTGCCATTTTTGATTTTATTAATCTTATCAATTAGTGTGTTTAAAAAAATGTCATTATTTGAAGCTTTTGCGCATCTTTTTGCATTATTATAGTGCAAAGAAAAAGTATTGTTATTTTCATTATAATTAATATAACCTAAGAGAAATTCATATAATATATGAGTAAATGTATCGTTTTTTTCTAGTAAAAGATTGACATCTTCAAAATTTTGTAACGAAATTTCAAATTGATTTTTTATGTAATTATCTAAACCCAATAAACAGTTAAATGCTGCATTATAATTTGTGTCTTGAGTAAAATGTTTATTGGTTGCAATCTTATCTAAACAGTCATAAATATAATTCTCAGTGCTCATATTGCCTCAAATAATTGTATACTCTTTACTTTACTATATATCAATTAGGTGAATTTTTCAAGAAGAAAAACCGATTACTCTTTTCTTGTTTTCAAGTTATTTTCAAATTGTTTTAGTGAATCACTTCCTACTAATTGTTCCAATCTAGAACGTGCATCGTTAAAATCTCCTTGTGCTTTAGCCATTTGATTAAGTGCTTCTCGATAATAAGCATCAGTAATTAGAATGATTTCTCTAGATTCGTTTTGTGCCTTATCATAATTTTGTTGCCTTCGCTCAGCCATTTCTTCTGTCATTTCAAGGATTTTTCTGGTAGTCATATAGTCAAAATAGTTGTTAACAACTTTTTGCTGGAGTTCATCTACTTTTCTTACAAGGATAATCATGTCAGCATCGCCGACCTTGGTGTATTTATAGTTTAAGGCTTTAGTATCTTGTGACATTATCCCTAGTGTATTACCTCCAATTAATGAGGCACATGCTAACAGCGGGTTACCTGTTGTTGCTCCAATCAGTGTAGACATGCTTGCAATACTTGTTAAAACTTTTTTAATTGAATTATTATCAGGTTTATCTTTATCAGGATTTGCAAGTTTGTATAATGCATATTTTATTGTTTCACTTTTAATTGCCGCTCCTTGCCAGAGGATTGATAAGTCTGCCAGCATAACATCATAATCTATTTCTAGAGCTTGTGAGATTTCTGCAGATATTCGTTTGATACTTAAATCCGCATAAGTGAGGTTTTCAACTTTTCCTTGCTCAACTATTCTAAGTTTAGCACTTTGTATTGTTGAGTTAATATCAATTTTGTTTTCAATGTTATCACTTGTTCCAACTCTATATGCAGGGTCTTTTACTGTATTTAAATCTTCATAATTAATACCCCAAGTTATTTGTGGAATTAAGAATATTGTCAATAATGTTGTAACAAGTTTTTTCTTCATTTAAGATTCCCTTTGATTAAAGTAGAATTAAAGTCGTATTGATATATTGATAATTTATCAACTGCACTTTTTCCGGCAAGTCTTTGCAATGTTGAATGGTATTTTTTTGCCAGTTGTTCTTCTTTGTATTCCTGGATTATCAGGTTATCATATAAAGAAGATGATATTGAAATATCAAGTAAGTCATTTTTTTCAATGGCTTTATCATAGTTTTTAGTATATAAAATCATTCTAGAACGTGTATCTTTTATCGCGTTTAGTGCATTTTTGTAATTATAGTATGTAGAAATTATAGTATCCTGTAAATCTTCAATAAGGCCTGCAAGTTCTATTAACTCAGTATCCGTAAGAGGTGTTTCTGTTGGTATATTTTTTCTGTTTATTAAAGATTGTGCAAGCCGTCCAGCGGAAAATGCAGATGTTTGGATTGCTGCATTTGAGCCTATTAATGAGGGAACAAATGATGCTCCGGTAACTATTGCAGAAAGAGTTTTTGACATCAATGAAGCGTGAATCCTTCGTTGACTTTCCGGCGTAGCAAGTTTTTTTAGTGCAAACTCGATGACCTTATTATTTTCAACCGTCCCTTTCCATAGAAGTTCTATATCTGCAACATCTTTTTCTTTTTGTAGTTCTATTAATTCATCAAGAACTTTTGTATCATTTAAAAGTAATGAGCCTGTTATTAGCTTTTGCTGCGGCGGAATTTTGTATGTTTCTTTAGGCATATCACCAAGAGTAACTTCTTCTGCTGCAAATACAGGAGTTAATATTGATATAAATATAAAACTAGCCAGAAATTTTTTCATAATTATTTTATACCATACCGGAAAATATAAATCCAATGGTCTATAAATATCAACCAAACGGATGTTACCTTAAAGAGCCTAAATTTATAAAATTGTTCTGTGGAGAGAGGTAGATGAAGATTGAAGTAAAAGACGAGAGGCAAAAACTCTCAGATGTTACTGTAAAAGTTAATCGACAAGATGATTCTTCTGAAGCATATAGGTTGTGCGTTAGAGGTGACGCGCTGCGTTTTGCAAACTTACACCAGGCATCCATAAGTAAGTATTTGCAGTCTGTTTTGCTTAAACGTAATAATCCGGATTCTTATTACGGTTTAGGTGTTTCATATAAATATTTAGGTCATTTTGACAAAGCTATAGAATGTCTTTTAAAGGCTGCAGAGCAAGATTCGACTAAATTTGATACTTTTTATGAACTGGGAATTTGCTATCTGTTATCGGGCGTTCCTGAAGAAGCGATTAAAATGCTTATTAAAGCTATTGTTTTAAATCCTGATAATAATGAAGCTCAAATACAACTGGCACTTGCTCATGAAATTGTTGGAGAAGATGATTTGGCTATGCTTATATATGATAAACTTATTGAAACAAAAACAGGTTATCTTAAAGCTTATGCTCATAAAGCATCTCTTTTAATTTGTCAGGGAAAATATTATGAAGCTAGTAAAGTATTTTTCCAAATAATAAAATTAAATGCCAATTATCATAGAGCTTATCTTGGTATTGGTGTTTGTTTTGAAAATATGAATAAACTCTCTGATGCAAAACGTTATTATAAAAAATTTTTAGAATTAAAGCCGAATTCAAAGCATGCTGATTTTGTAAACTCAAAATTAGAAAAACTTCGTAAAAAACATTCCGTTACTAATCCATTTGAAATTGTTTAGGTTTTATATTCTACTAAAACAATATTTATTTTTCTGGTATAATTTATCCAGCAAAAGAAATTTATTAGGAGATATTATGAACGAATTATTGAAGAAAAGTGCTGCAGAGCAAAGTAAAGCTTTAAGAAACAAAGAAGTTTCTGCTGTTGAGTTAACATCTGCAACTATAAACAAAATTAAAGAAATTGATGATAAATTAGGAGCATTTAATTCTTTAACTGAGGATACAGCATTAGAAACTGCTAAAAAAGTTGATGAAAAAATTGCAAAAGGTGAAGAACTTCCTCTTTTAGCCGGTGTTCCTCTTGCTTTAAAAGATAATATGAATTTAATTGGTTCAAGAACAACCGCTTCAAGTAAGATTCTAGAAAATTTTATATCTCCTTACAATGCTACGGTTACACAAAAACTTCTCGATAACCTAGTTCCTATTGTTGGAAAAACAAATCTTGATGAATTTGCGATGGGCTCATCAAACGAAAACTCTGCTTTCAAAAAAGTTCATAACCCTTGGAATTTGAGCAAAGTTCCTGGTGGTTCATCTGGCGGTTCAGCCGCAGCTGTTGCAGCTTGTGAGTCAACTCTTGCATTAGGCTCTGATACCGGCGGAAGTATTCGTTTACCTGCAAGTTTTTGCGGTGTTGTAGGTATGAAACCAACTTATGGTAAAGTTTCAAGATATGGTTTGATTGCATTTGCATCATCATTAGACCAAATTGGACCCTTTGCAAGAACTGTTGAAGATGCTGCAAATTTGTTAGAAGTAATTTCAGGTCATGACCCTCATGATTCAACTTCTTTGAATTTACCTGTTGAACATTATTCTGAATTTTTAAATAATGATATAAAAGGTATTAAAATTGGTCTTGTAAAAGAGCTTATGGGAGAAGGCGTTTCTCCTTGTGTTCAAAAAGCTATTCAGAACGCAGTTGAAACTTACAAAAAATTAGGCGCTGAAATTGTAGAAGTTTCGCTTCCTAAAATTAAGTATTCTATTGGTATATATTATATTCTTGCTACTGCAGAATGTAGTTCAAATCTTGCAAGATTTGATGGGGTAAGATATGGTTATCGAACACAAAATCCTGAAAATTTGCTTGATTTATATTGTAAATCAAGAGCAGAAGGTTTTGGCGATGAAGTTAAAAGAAGAATAATGCTTGGTACATACGCATTGAGTTCTGGTTACTATGATGCATATTATAAAAAAGCTCAACAAATGCGAAGATTAGTAACGGATGAGTTTGTAGAAGTATTTAAAAATGTTGATGCATTGATTGCGCCTACTTGTCCGAATACAGCTTTTGATTTAGGTTCAAGAACTGAAGATCCGCTTGCAATGTACTTAACTGATATTGCCACAATTTCTTCCAATCTTGCTGGTATTCCTGCATTAAGTGTTCCTGCAGGTTTTGATGAAGATGGTATGCCAATCGGTTTACAAATTATGGCTCCTCAACTTCATGAGTCCAAGTTATTTAATGTAGCGTATAAGTTTGAACAAGAAAATGAATTTTATAAATCTCTTGCTCCGGATTTATGTCTTGTACATTAATGAAATTAATTTATTATAAAATTTATTATTAAAATTAAAAGGGCTAATTTATTTAGCCCTTTTAATTTTTAAAGTGTAAACTCTACAATTCAATAATAGTGTAGATTATACATTATTTACTTTTGTAAAGATATTGTTATTAAAGGGTTTTAGGGGTTGAAAAAGCTTAATATATACATTATAATTATAGTGTAAGGATACAAGGCATATAATTTATAACTTGGCCTGCAGAGTGTTATGCCCCACACCACTCTCTAATAAAAAAGGTATCTGCGTTACTTTAAACACAAGGGTGACACAAATGGATACCACTTTTGCACGACCGAATCTTGAAAAACTTATGTTGTTAGGTGTTAATTTGGCACTATTATGCGGATTAATTTCTGCACAAAGTGTATTTGTACTGGCGGACAACGTACGAATCGTTAATGGAATTGCTGTTTCGCCTCTGATAAATCAAACTCGGCTTGATGGATCGGCGGGGGATATAATAAAAGAAGAGAATAAGTTAAATGAATTCAATCAGCAAATTCGCCGCAAGTATAAGTATGGAACTATATATACTATTGAAGACGGGCTAAAACATATAAAGATGACAAAGTATTATAAAGGCAGACCTGTAAGATTAAATGTAATTGAAGCTGATTTTAATATAAATCCTGAGTTGAAAATTGCACCGGTTATAGCCTCAGATAAGCTTCAAAGAAAGGCGTCCATTTCTTCTATGGCACGTAAGAGTAATTCACTTGCAGCTGTAAACGGTGCTTTCTTTAAACCTCAAACAGGATGCCCGCTTGGAACATTAATGATAAATAGAAAAATGTATACAGGCCCAATTCATAATCGTGTATCAATGGGATTTTTTGAAAATGGTTTTGCAATGGATAAGATTCAATTTAATGCTTATCTTAAAAAAGGGTTTGATAAAATAACAGTCGATAATTTAAACCAGCCAAGAATGCTGTCAACAGCAGTTATAGCATATACTCCTGATTGGGGGACATACTCGACAATTACTCCAAAATATGGAACGCAAGTTGTTGTTGCAGATAACAAGGTTACAGCCATAACCGTTTCCCGGACTCAAATACCGGAAAACGGTTATGTGCTTGTCGGTCCTAAAAGTAAATTAGGAGAGTTAAAAATAGGTGACAGAGTATCACTTAATATTAATACAACGCCTGATTGGGAGGATGTTAAGCATATAATAAGCGGTGGTCCTTACTTAGTTAAAGATGGAGAAATATTTGTTGATATGACTGCACAAAAGTTAGGTTGTATAGGTGGTCGAAATCCTAGAACTGCTATTGGATATACAAAAGATAACCATATTATTATGATTACAGCTGATGGACGTGAAGGCTCATCAATTGGGCTTACACTTAATGAGTTAGCATATCTTATGCAAAGTCTTGGGTGCGTAAATGCAATGAACCTTGATGGTGGAGGTTCAACTGTTATGTATGTAGATGGAAATATTGTTAATAAACCTCCTGTAAAAGGTGGAATTGCATTATCAAGCGTAATTGGTATTTATAAATAATTTATTAGTACAAATTTATACTTACAAGTTCTCCAATACAGATATGTTTAAGCGCAATTTTTGTAAATAAGTGATTTATAGGACCATACAGCTTTAGTCCTCCAAGTCTTATTAACTTATTATCACCTGTTACAACAGTTAAACTTCTATCTTTTAGATTGATGTCTACAACTGTTCCCGGTTCTGTATAGTGAGTTGTATTGTTAGTGATGGTAATTTGGTAAGGATTTGGAACAAATACGCTTTTTCTTGTAAAAAAGTAAGTGCTGCTCCAGGGATGTATACATCTTATTTGTGCTGAAATTTTAGAAGCAGTATCTTTGAAAATAATTTCAGGTTCAAAATCTGTAGAAAAATATGTTGCATTTGCTTCGTTTTGCGAAATAGGAAATATTACATCTTCAGAAAGTTTTTCGAGAAGTTCACAAATTGCACCACGAGCAATCAATACGGTCTTTGCTTTTAATTCTTTCCCTGTGTCAGAAGGGGAAATTTCAATAGTTCTCTGGTCAAGAATTGCACCAGAATCAAATTTTTCATCCATCAGGTGAAACGTTACGCCGCTTTGTTTTTCTTCGTGCAGAATAGTCTGCATATATGGATTAGGCCCTCTATATCTTGGCAACAATGACGGATGAACGTTGATAGTTGCTATTTTGGGGATATCAAAAATTTCTTTTTTAATTTTTTCACTCCAGGAGGCTACAATCATAATGTCCGGATTAAGTTTTAAAAGCTGCCTGCGGAATGATTCTGAATTTGCACTTTTTGCTTTTATTTCGTGTAGTTTATAACTTTGGATATAGTTGTAATCGCAGTCAGATAAAAAAATATCCTTAAACCATCTTATAGGACGAGGGTACTTTACTCTGTCGTGACGAAATACACCGACAATTTGAGAGCCGGAATCCAGTGTTCCTGCAATCATATTTGTAAACATATCCCCGTAGCCGATTATTACAACTTTTAGCATTCTTTGATATCCTTATTAATTTGTGCGGTTAATTCGTCAAGCGAATTAAATTTTTTTTCGTTTCTTATTTTCTTTATAAATTTGATTTCAATATCAGTATTATATATGTTTTTGTCAAAATTTAAAATATGTGCTTCAACAACAGGTTGCAAATCTTTTCCAATAGTTGGTTTTTTACCGAAATTTACAACCGCTTTCATTCCATTAATCATTGCAGAGTATGCCCCATAAGGTATTTGTATAATTTTATCCGGATATTTTATGTTTGCGGTCGGAAAACCTATTGTACGGCCGATATGATTTCCGTGAATTACTCTTCCTTTTATTGAAAAATTGTATCCGAGCATTTTATTGGCAGATATTATATCTCCCATATTCAGGTACTCTTTAATTTTAGAAGATGAAATAACCTCTCCGTCCATAGTTTGCGGCGGGACTTCAACATATTTATAGTTATATTTTTTTTGATATTTTTTTAAAAATTCCGAATTCCCTGATTTATTTTTTCCGAAAGTATGGTTAAATCCTGTCGAAATAACCGACGGTTGAAAGAAGTTATATAACATTTTAAGATATTCTTCGGCTGATATTTGAGAAAATTTTTCCGTAAAATCAAGTTCAAACAGGTAATCTATTTCTAATAATGAAATTAGTTTTGCTCTGTTATCTCTTGTTGTTATATATTTATCGGATATTTTTGCAAACGGGTGTTCTTTAAATGTGATAACTGCGGTTTTATTATTGTATAACCTTTTGGCTGATTGAATAACTTTTTTATGCCCAGTATGTACTCCGTCAAAAAAGCCAAGAGCCAGAGAACAGTTATTAATTTTGGTCAGTTTATCAAATATTTCCATAGGTTTAATTATAATACAAATACTTCGCTGAATTTTTTATCCATAAATTTATCAAATTCCTGCGGAGTTGATGTTTTTGTACAGTAATAGTGAAATTCCGGATTAACATTTGCTAAATCAGCCTTCGCCATAATCATTGAGATTTCAGGAGAGTGGCATCTTTTTAAAACCTCTTGTGCTGATATTGCATTTTGACAGTAATCTTTGAACCACTCATGGTTTTTGATATCGGCAATTATTTTGGACTTGATAGGTGAAGGCTTGAGGATTCTTTCTGCATATTCAGCACTGACAAATTCGTGCCCGTGATCGATTATTCCGCCTTTTTTACCAATATCATGAAGCAGGATTGCATATTTCAAAATTCCTTTATTTTCTGCAGTCAACGTTTCATATATTGGGTCTTTGTACGCTGATTGCAAAGTTTTTATTGTGTGGATATCAATTGCATAAGCATGTGTTTTATGCTGCAATTTTCCTATAATTCCTACAAATTCCGGAATTTCTTTTAAGATATTATCAAAATACTCTTTAAGAAAAGGAGATTCAAAGGTTGTTTTGTTATTCAAAAATCTTTCGACGAAAGCATTGATTTTTGATGCTTGGTTTATTTGCAGAAGCCCGTCAAATCCATCAATTCCTTTTGTTATTCCGCATTTTCTCCATTCCTCTTCAGAAAAAGTGTTTATATCAGATAGAAACTCTTCTCTTGAATATTTGAGCGGAATTTTATTAATCTCAAATTCTGTTATTTTTTCCATATTTATATCATACCCTGAATGATATTTTTTTGTAGTATAATTAACTTATAGTTTTAGTTGAGGTATTTTATGCAAAAAACATTGGAAAGAAAGAGTATTAAGACAATAGATTTTAACTGTGACCTTGCGCAAGGTTATGGTGTTTATCGCAATAATAATGAATTAGAATTTTTAGATTACGTAAGTTCTGTTAATATTTCTTGCGGATTCCATGCCGGTGATCCGATGACAATAAAAAATGCACTTCTTACTGCAAAAGAAAAAAATATAGTAATAGGTGCTCATATAGGTTTTGATGATATACAAGGTTTTGGCTATAGACCTATAGAATTGACAGAAGATGAATTAGAAGCTCTTGTTATTTATCAAGTAGGTGCTTTGTTATCTTTTGCGAAAGCTTATAAACTTGAAATTGAGCATGTAAGACCGCATGGGGCTATGTATAGACGTGCCGGTGAAGATTTTAGATTTGCAACAGTTCTTGCACGGGCTATACAAAAAAGTTCGCAATGGCTTACATATTTCGGTCCTGCTGGCGATATTACCGAAAAAATCGGAGATTACGTAAAAATTCCTGTTGCTCAGGAAATTATGCTGGATAAAGTTTATACTCCAGATTTGGCTATTGATTATGAAGTTCCGGATATAACTGATACTGAATCATGTATAAAAAGATTACAGAATTTCTTGCATACTTCTCAGATAGATAATAATGCCGAAGGTAAGAGTTATGTTGAAGCGGATACTATTCATTTTTCTAATAAGTATCCTAATTCGTTAGAAATTTTAGAACGTTCAAGAGCATTGATTACTCCTGAACCGGTTAATTACGGTAAAGTTAAATTGTCAGGCTGGGTAGACTAAGGTATGAATATGAAAAAAAATATGATGAAAATTCCCAAAGATGCGGGATGGCTTATTCCAGGATTAGAAGTAAAAAGATGGTTCGCTTTGATATTTTTAGGGTCAGTGTTAATAATGATAGGGATATTAACCTTATCAAGCCCGCGTTCCGTATATAACTTCTTAAGTTATTTAAAATCAATGGCATCTGCAGACGTTCTTGCTGTTGCAGTAATATTTGCAGGAGTAATTCTTTTCTTTAAAGGATGGCAAAAAACAAACCTTTCTATGCTTGATTTAAGAAACGGCCGAGAAAAAGAAACAATGCTTGAAGCATTATATCGCCGTAAAAAACTTAATAAGGGGCCTAAAATTGTCGCAATTGGGGGCGGTACCGGTCTCTCAATGCTATTAAAAGGAATAAAGGGTATCACAAATAATATTACGGCTGTTGTAACCGTAGGTGATGACGGTGGAAGCTCCGGACGTTTGAGAGAAGAACTCGGTGTTTTACCTCCCGGTGATATTAGAAACTGTATTGCTGCTCTTGCTGATGATGAAGATTTAGTTACAAAATTGTTCCAATACCGATTTAAAATAGGTGAAGGTCTAAAAGGTCATAGTTTCGGAAATTTATTTTTAACTGCGTTATGTTCAATTACCGGTGATATGGTAAGAGCAGTTAAAGAATCTTCAAATGTATTATCAATCAGAGGACGTGTGCTTCCTTCTACTCTTGATAATATGAAACTTGCTGCCGAAATGGAAGACGGCAGAATTATTCACGGTGAATCTGCTATTCCAGAGGCTGGCGGCAAAATAAAGAGATTATTTACAGAGCCTGCAGAATGTAAAGCTTTACCAGAAGTTATTGATGCTATTCATGATGCGGATTTGATTATCATGGGGCCGGGTAGTTTATTTACAAGTGTTATCCCAAACCTTTTGATAAAAGAAATTGCAGAAGCGGTTGCAAAATCAAAAGCTAAGAAGATTTATGTATGTAATATAATGACCCAAAAAGGTGAAACGGATAACTATTCTGTTGCAAGCCATGTTAATGCTTTGATTAACCATGCGGGCAGCCGTGATATTCTGGATGCTGTATTAGTTAATAACAGCTTGCCGACAGAACTGTCACCTACTTATGCAAAATATGGTTCATATCCTGTTGTACTTGATATGGAAAACTTAACTCCGATAGGTGTAAAAGTTGTAACAGGAAACCTTCTGGAAGAAGAAGAAAGTAAAAACGGACTTATAAGACATAGTTATCATAGAGTTGCACGGGCAATTTACTACTGGTATAAACGCCAATTGAAAGAAGATAAGAAGAAATAATGAAAACAACAGTAAGAACTATTAATAAACTTAAATCAGACGGTCAAAAAATAGCAGTTTTGACCGCTTATGATTATTCTACGGCAAAATATTTTGATGAGGCTGGAGTTGATATTATTCTGGTTGGAGATTCTCTGGCAAATGTTGCTCTGGGCTATGATTCAACCCAGAAAATATCAATGGATGAGATGTTGACATTCACAGGAGCTGTTGCAAGAGGTGTTAAAAGTGCAATGGTAGTCGGAGATATGCCGTTTATGTCTTTTAATATTTCCCTTGAAAATGCTCTTAAAAATGCAGGGGAAATGATTAAAGCGGGAGCTTCTGCCGTTAAAATAGAAGGTTGTAGTGATTATATTTTAGAAGTTGTAAAACGGTGTACGGAATCTGGAATTCCTGTTATGGCTCATTTAGGATTTACTCCTCAGTATATTCATTCAATTGGTGGTCATAAAATTCAGGGTAAAACACTGTCAGATACTGAATATATTCTTGAACAGGGTAAAAAATTACAAGCTGCAGGTGCGTTTTCATTAGTTTTGGAACTTCTCCCGGAAGAAAGTGCAAAATATATTACAGAAAATCTTGATATCCCGACAATCGGGATAGGGGCGGGAAAATACTGTTCCGGACAGGTTCTTGTATCTGATGATATGCTTGGGAAATTTTCTGATTACGTTCCGAAGTTTGTCAGGCAGTATGCAAATCTAAAAGATTCTATACTAAATGCTGCAAAAAATTATTGTGAAGATGTAAAAAACGGGCGATATCCCGACGAGAAAGAGGTTACACATGTTAATTCACAAAATTAGTGAAGTTAAAGAAAAAGTAAAAGAATGGCGTGGAGATAAAAATATTAAAATTGGACTTGTTCCGACAATGGGGGCTTTACATGCAGGCCATGCAAGTTTGATTAAAAAAGCTGTTGAAACTTGTGATAAAGTTGTTGTGTCGGTTTTTGTAAATCCGATTCAATTTTGTCCGGGTGAAGATTATAATGAATATCCGAGAACTTTAGATAAAGATGTTGAACTTGCGGAATCAATAGGGGCAGATTTGATTTTTGCACCGTCTCCTGATGAAATGTACGGAAAAGGGCAAAGACTATCAAATGATACACTTGCTTATGTTGTACCGCCGTTTTTCTATGTTAATAAACTTTGTGGTAAATCACGTGTTGGACATTTTGACGGGGTTTGTACAGTTGTTGCAAAATTGTTTAATATTACCGGTGCAGACTATGCTTTCTTCGGTCAAAAAGATGCGCAACAGCTTGTTATAATAAAGAAGTTTGTTAATGATTTAAATTTTCCGATAGAAATAGTATCGTGTCCGATTGTTCGTGAAGAGTCAGGCTTGGCACTGAGTTCCAGGAACAAGTATCTGTCAGATGAAGGTAAAAAAGATGCGCTCGTTTTATCAAAGATTCTTTTCAATATAAAAGCTTGTTATGAAAAAGGTATAACGGATGTTTCCGCATTGAAAGAAACGGCATTTTCATATCTTACCGATAAACATGATATGGAATATTTGGAATTTGTGGATAAAGATGATTTGGAAGACAAGACAAAGGCTGATAATAATACACTTGTTTTAATTGCATGCCGTGTTGAGGGCGTAAGATTGATTGATAATATATTATTGGCTTAGAACTATGTTTGTGTTCTAATAATAGTTGTATATAGCATTAATAGGAGAGATTTGAATTTATGAACACAGAAGAAAGAACTTTTGTTGCGATTAAACCTGATGGGGTAAAAAGAGGATTAGTTGGTAAAATTATTTCAAGATTTGAAGATAAAGGGTTTAAAATTATTGGTTTAAAACTTCTTCAAGTTACTGCAGAACAAGCAGCTGCACATTATGAAGAACATTATGGAAAACCTTTTTACCCGAGATTGGTACACTATATAACAGGCGGGCCTATTGTTGCTATGGTTGTAGAAGGATATAACGCTGTTGCAAGTGTAAGACATCTTGTAGGTGCAACTGACCCATCAGATGCCGATGTAGGTACTATTCGTGCAGATTTTGCTCAGTTAAAAGAATATAACGTTATTCATGCTTCAGATTCCGTAAAAAGTGCAGAACGTGAAACTAAGATTTACTTCGCTGATAATGAACTCTGCGATACCTGGTCTAATATGTTAGAAATGCTTATTGCAGAAGAAGAAGGAACTAAATGCTAGGAGAAAAAGAGTATTTTTCTTATGAATTAGAACATGTTGATGCAAAGACCGGTGCAAGAGCCGGTATTTTGCATACTCCGCATGGTGATATAAAAACACCTATATTCATGCCTGTCGGAACAAATTCAACCGTGAAACTTGTGACAAATCATCACTTGTATGAATCCGGAGCACAAATTATTTTAGGGAATTCTTATCATCTCCATCTTAGAGCCGGTTCCGAACTTATCAAGCAGTTTGGTGGTATTCATGGATGGATGAATTGGGATAAACCTGTTTTAACAGATTCTGGCGGGTTTCAAGTGTTTTCGCTTGCTCATTTAAGAAAAATATCTGAAGACGGTGTTGAATTTAGAGACCCCAAAGACGGCAAAAAACACTTTATATCTCCTGAAGTTTCTATGGAAATTCAACAAAACATCGGGGCTGATATAATAATGGCATTTGACCAGTGTTCTCCCTATCCGTGTGATTACGATTTTGCCAAAGCTGCAATGGAGAGAACTCATAGATGGCTTGAACGCTGTATAAAGGCTAAAACAAATCCTCGTCAGGCACTGTTCCCGATTTGTCAGGGTGCTTTCTTTGAAGATTTAAGACGTGAGAGTGCTGCTTTTGTATCTGAATTCGATGCAACAGGTTATGCAATAGGCGGTTTAAGTGTAGGTGAACCAAAAGATATGATGAATCATTTTGTTGAATTTACTGCACCATTACTTCCAGAAAATAAACCACGCTATCTAATGGGTGTGGGTACTCCTGAAGATTTGCTTGACGGTATTAAGCGTGGTGTTGATATGTTTGACTGTGTACTTCCGACAAGAAATGCAAGACACGGTTCATTTTTTACCTGGGACGGGAAGAAGCAGATAAAAAATGCTCAATATCAGACAGACTCAAGTCCTTTAGATACCAATTGTCATTGTTATACGTGTCAAAATCATTCTAAAGCGTATTTGCGACATCTCTACAAATGTAGTGAGGGTACAGGTCAGTCTCTTTTATCTATTCATAATATCACTTTTTTAGTACAGTTCTCTCAGCTTGTAAGACAAGCCATACTTGAAGATAGGTTTGATGAATTCTATAATGAACACTATAACAAGATGATTTAAGTTATTCTTTTCCCAGGTGACGTGTTCCTATTAAAAGTCCAATAGTACCGGCAACAACTGCTGCAGCCATTGTGTGAGAAACGGCAGTACTTAATTTTATAGATCTTGCGGACTTTTTAAGAACAGCATACATTTCTTTTGAAACTTCATCACTCTTTTTTAACGTTTTTGTTTCTTTATCGAAACTTTTGTTAATAAGTTTTTTAGCAGCTTCCAAGTCTACTTTTTTATCAACTACAGTTCTATCTTGTAAGTTGCGTAATTCGTGTTTCACAGTAAATTTGTCTTTAGAAAATATATTATCTAAAGCATCTTTTAAAGATTCACCTTCTTTTTTAGGAACAGCATTTGAAAGTTCTTTACTATCTTCGATTCTAGTTCTTAACTCGGGTAACTCAGTTTTGTAATTTACTAAAGCTTTGAAAAAGTTTGTTACTTTTTCAAATTCAACGTGTTCATTAGCTGGAAGCTCTTTAGACATATTAAAGCTTACAGTTTTAATAAATTTATCACTTGGTTGATCTTTAGTTAACCAACTTTTTCGAGAGTATCCTTCAATTGCTCCAAATACAGCGCCAACTGCAGCACCTTTTTTGCCGTCTTCTAGTGTACGTTCACGTATTGTTTGAACTTTTTGTTCAGGAGCATATGAACTCCCAATTGCTTTAACCATAACAAACACTCCTTTAATACCAATGAGATGATTATAATTGGTTGACTCTCTGTCCAGATTATTTTACCAAGAAATATTTAAATTATAAACCCTTTTTAACAATAAATTCACATATATTTACATATTGTTGTTAAAGATTAATGGATTAATAAATTTTTCTGTATCTATTCTGAATTTTGAATAATCAACAATTTCTACATTAAAATTATACATGTTCAAAATTTCTTCTAATTCCCTTTTATTCTTAACTCCGATGGATATTTTATCAATTTCTTTAATTAGTTTAGGGAAAGACAATGCATAAGCAGCCTTAGGTTCAGGTATAGAATCTAATACAGAAATTATTTCTCTAAAATATTCAGGAATTTGATACTTGTTCATCAATAATAAACCTTGTAAAAATGTAGAACGAGTATGGATTTCAATCCCTTTTTGTTTTAGTTCTGGTAAAAGTCCTATAAATCTTTGATCAAGTAGATTTAATGGTATTTGTATAATGTCAACATCAATCATATCAATAATTTCAGTTAATTCTCCGGGGGTATTGACAGAAACTCCAATTTTATGTACATATTCTTTTTCTTTGAAATCATTTATTAAATCCCATAGTACCAACCCCTGCTCTGACAATAAGTCTTCAGCAGATTGGAACATAAGTCCGTATAGTTCAATATATCCAAGTGCCTTTTGTGAATTATAAAATGCATCACGAAAATTTTCGAAGTTAGCTTGTCTTGATAAACTTCTATCAATTTTAATAGTTTTTGTTATAATATTGAAATCTTCTATATTTAATAGCCCTAAAGCATTTTCTGATTTATTGTATAAGGCAGCTGTAGAAATAGAAGAAATACCTATTTCTTTTGCATAGTCAATAATTTCTCCGGCAATATTACGTGGAATTTCACCAAATAGAGCTGCATCAAGTTCAAGTTTCATGTTATTTGCCTGTCATGAAAAAATTATTTGTACGTCCATCAATACCTGTACTAAAGAAGTTGGTTGAGTTTACAGGTCTTGTTGTTAACATATTGGTTTTGAACTCCGGCATACGTTTGTTTTCTGGAAAATCAGGGCGTTTTTTACCCTGAAACATGGTTTTGGCCGCCTGAGTATTTAAAAAACCAAGTGTTTCTTTTAGTTCGTCACTTTTTATTAAATGCTGCGTCATATTAGTACAGGCAACTTGTTCGGCATTTATTAAAAGATAGTTATCTATATAATCACTTATTTTGGCATGAGAAGGTATTGTATATTCAACCGGGATTTCTTCAACTTGCTTTTCTTCACGTTCAAGAGCAGCTTTAAGACGTTTTTCAGCAGCTTCATCTTGAACAAATTCTTCTAAAAAAGAACTATGTCCATCCGCATCAGTATGTGTATTAGTTGTATTGTCTTTAATTGCATACTTCTCTCGTGGAATATAATTGTTAGAAAAAACTCCTAGTGTCATTTTCCTGCTTCCTTATAGTTCTCTTATTAATTTATATAATGATATAACGTGATAAATCCACTTTTTCTTAATAAATTTGATAAAAATATCATTTATTTGATTGATAATAATAGCTTGATTTCTTAATTCAATGTAAACAAATGTTACATTTTTTCGTGTGTTTGAAATTACAGGGCATGCCAATGACTTTTTATATGTAAAAGAGAGAATACATATTTAATAAGGTGGTCCTATATGAGCGAACCAAATAACAATGTTGGTTCTACTTCAACAATCAATCAACGAAGAAGTTTAATTAAATACGATAAAATAGAAGCGGAACTAAAAAATCAATCAACAACGTTAAAGAAACTAGATAAAATTGAAATATTTATAAAAGAGAAACGTTCTGAAAAACAAGTAACGAATAATTCTCCTACAATATTCGCACAAATGACAGAAAATCAAGCGCGTGTATCTGGAGCATTAGAACTGTTTAATAAGTATGATGTTTTAGAAGATGATAATATAATCAGTGAAAAAGAGTATGCTGCTTATAAAATGGGAAAAGATCCTTTTGAAATAAATAAATTCGATGAAGAATTTTTGAATTCAAATGCTGAAGAACAATTTAAAAAAATTATAGAAGGTACATTCAATGAAATTGGTGTTGGAGAACAAGTTTCTGCAGCTATAAATGAATTAAAAGACGGGGATAAAATTGATGCGCAAACACTTGTAAAAGATAGGTATGGTGTTGATTTATCCCAATATACTACAGAAGAAGAAAAACTTGCAGCATTTCAAGATGCAATAAAAGAAAAATATTCGTATGACGAAAATGATGCAGATTCTTTGTATGCATACCATAAAGCACGCTTAGAAGCAGGTGATTATACAAAAGAAGAAAAAGATCTTCATGGAAAATTAACTCCTGAACAAATAGAATATTATGCAAAATTAGCAACGCAACGTGATGCTTTAGTTGAAATGACCGGATATTTTGCAGCTGCAGATGCAGAAGGGCAAGCATTACTCGTAAAAAGTATTGGTATCTTGGATGAAAATGTTCAAACTGGGATTATTGGTGCTGCAATTTTATCTGCAAATGATAAAGAAACAAGACATCAATACGCTACTTTAATTGCCGGTCAAGATTTAAAACTTTCTGATAGAAGTCAAAAATTACTTAAAATGGCAACAGTTGCATTAGGCAGTAATTTAACTGTAAGAGAGATGTTAGATTTGGTTTCTAACGAAGAAAATTTTGCTACAGCTTCCGCTCAAACATATATGTACAAAGAAACAGATAGTGTTGAACGAGCCAAAGTAAGTGCAGGATTAATAACTCAGGAACAGTATGATCAAAATTATTCAACTGTGTATGCAGGAACAGCCTATAAACTACAAGAAGCTGCTGAAGCATATCAGTATGTTATTGATAATGCAAATGATAATAACCGTGCAGGAGCAATGAATACACTTGCTTCAAATGCTTATAAAATTGAAGATTCTACTCAGAGAAATGGTGCAATTAATAATATAAAAAATTCTGAACACTATTCTCCTGAAATAATGAATACTCTTGATAAGGCCTATGTTAATTCTGTATCAGGCAACAGCAAAAGAGATAATTCTATAAAAGTTGTTACAAATCCTTTAGATGCAAATTTACTTTCCAACGAATTTATAAATAAAACTAATGATATAATTCAAAATGGTAATGAAGCAGAAATATCCAGATATATAAGAGATACGATGAAGGATATAGATAGTCCGCGTGGCACTACCAAACAACGCCATGAATTAACAAGACAACAAGGTATGTATATTTTGAGCAAATTAATTTCTCAAGGTAAAATACAAGGCAGTCAATATGAAGGCTTTGTTATTAATAAACTAAGTGCATTACCTCCTCAAACTTTGGTTAATATGTATCTAAGTTCTAATCAAAAAGTGCAAGCCTATTTTGATAAAAATAATCTTGTTAGTCCATTGTGGATTGCGATGAATGCACCAGCATCTCAAATAGAAAATTTAAATGAGACGACAAAAGAAAAAGTGCTTACTCTAAGAGGTGAAACAGACAAGATTAAAAAATAATAGCTATTATATTATTTAGTGATGAATTCTTCGTCAAAATAACCGGAACGAACGTATTCAAAACCTTTTAAATCCCCTTTTTTATTATATTGAGGTTCAAATATTACACCGAATGCTTGACGTTTGCCGTTTTTATAAATTCCATGTTTATCAGCAAATTTTGGAGCTTGATTATTGTAATTGCGAACGGCTTCACTTGTTTCAAAAGATTTTGCACTTCCGGTTCTTTCAATTGAAACTCTTTTTGCCTTTCCTATTTCTTTTCCCCATTTATCAACATCTTTAGTGTGTTTACCTGTTATAATATTTACATATCCTTTGGCACGTTCTTTGCTTACTTCATATACTGAACGGACTTTTGGATTACAATAGTAGTCATAATCACCAATTTCATGCTTTTTATCATATTTAAACGTATCTACAAGATCTTGATTTCTTGATTTCAAATTTTTTGCACCATTTAATTGACGCACGAGATATCTTTCACAAGTTTTTATGTTTTTATCGGTCACAATACGAGTTCCCTTATTGGTAAAAAAGTAGACATGTGTCGCCGAACCAAAATTTATATTATTGTTATTATTCATTATGCCCTGTTTCCCATCTATGGTCTAAATTAGCTTTTGATTGATTAGCATTTAATTTTGCTTTAACTACGTTGTATGCAAGAACTATAGTTCCAACAGCTCCTGCAAGTAATTTCCCTTTGGTAGAAAGTGCTTTTGGTGCATTTTTAAATGTATTTTTTACTGCATTGCCAGCTAATACAACTCCGCCTGCTGCAGTACCGTATAATAATCCTTTTACAGTACCACCAATTAAATATCCTGCATCAATAAAGAATTTTCTTGCGTTTATAAATCCATCTTTAGCACGTGTTAAAAATCCTTTCTTTTCTTTGGGTTTATCAAATTTATCCTCAATAGGCTTGCCGCATTGTGGACATATGTGATGTTCACATTGACAGGTTTCAGTATTTTTTTGTTCTGATTTAAATACAGGTATAGATGAAGAAAAATTTACTGTCATAATAACCCAACCTTTCACACATTCTACATTTATTTTAATACATGTGAACCAACATTTTTGCTAGTTTTAGCCCTATATTTAACAAAATTTTACATATTTTTGAGCAGTTATATTAACTGTGGTAAAATACTCTCATAGTAATACAATTGTGGGAGAAAATTTAAATGAATAGTGCTGTTATTGTTGGCAGAGCAGGACAGGATGCTGAAATAAAATATTTTGAATCCGGAAAAATTAGAACAACATTTTCACTTGCTGTAAACAGATGGGATAGCAAGACAAAATCAGAAGTGACTGATTGGTTTAACATAGATGTTTGGGATAAACAAGCAGAATTCGCAGGGGAGTATATAAAAAAAGGACGTCTGGTTGCTGTTGATGGACGTATACAGACAAATAAGTGGAAAGATGCTTCAGGCGAAGAAAGAGAAAGATTTTTAATTGTTGCAAATAATGTAAGATTATTAGGTTCAAAACGGGACGCTGAATAATGATTTTTTCTAATCAGATAGGTATAATTGCTGATGATTTGACCGGGGCAAATGATACTGCACTCCAGTTTCAAAAAAGAGGCGTTAATACAAATATTCTTTTAGACTATAATGAAATATCTCAAACTTCTACTGAAATGGGTGTTTGGGCAGCATCTACCGAATCAAGGAATATTGATGCAGAAACAGCTTGTCAAAGAGTTGAAGAAGCTGTTCATTCTATATCATCATCACTAAATATTGAACACTTTTATAAAAAAATTGATTCAACAGTGCGGGGAAATATTGGACCTGAAACTTTAAAAATGGTAGAAGTATTAGATATGGATGCAGCAGTACTTGTACCAGCGTTTCCATCAGAAGGACGTATAACTGTTGGCGGGTATCATCTTTTAAAAGGATTACCTATCGGAAGAACTGAATATGCTCAAGACCCACATTCTCCTATTCTTGAGTCACATGTTCCAACAATACTGAAAAACCAATTAAAAGAAAAAGAGGATTTAGTTGCGCACATTGAATTAAAAACAGTTATGAATGGTGCAGGACCTATTTTGATGAAAATTAATGAATTAATCAGAAATGGTAAAAAGCTGATAGTAGCTGATGCTGCATCAATCGTTGATATTGAACAAATTATTCTTGCAATAAATAAATCGGGATTTAATATTTTGCCAGCAGGAACAGCTGCGGCTGCAACAGTTTTGTCATCAATTTGGCTTCCTGAACAAGCAAACTATATTCCTCGTTCATTGCCTAAATTGCCTAAGTTTATTGTTTCCGGCAGCGCTACCGGAATTAATAGTAATCAAATAGAAAAACTTAAAAATAGTGATGATTCAGAAAATATCTATGAAATTGGGCTTACTGAAAAAAATATTTTAGAAGGTGTTCAGCAGTCTATGGTTGATAATATCGTTGCTAATCTTGGCCAAGAAAATACTGTTCTTGTGCATTCATCTTATCTGGTTGATAATTTTGATGGCTTTTCTGATGATTCTTTAAATGCTGAACTTACAAGAACAAAATTTGCAACTCGAATTACAGATTTTCTTGCGGAACTTACCAAACGTGTTATTTCCGAAAAAAATGTCCTTTTGGTTGCTTTAGGCGGTGAAACTTCTTATAAATGTTGTCGGGCAATTAATGCAATGGAATTATCTTTGATTGATGAAGTATTGCCTGCAATTCCTTTATGTGTTGATAAAAAAGACCAATTAATTATTACTAAATCTGGAAATCTTGGTAATTCTGCTACTTTAATAGACATTGTGAAATATATTAACCGTCATGAACAACTATAAAGATAAAATAGCAATAACAACAGGAGATTATAATGGTATCGGAGCCGAAATTACAGTAAAAGCTCTAAACGAATTGAATTTGCCATTAGACAAAGTCGTTATTATATCAAATCCAAAATTGTTAAAAGGCTTAAAAAATAATTATGAAATAATTTCCTTGCCGGTTAATGAAATTGAATATGGTAAATTATCAAAAAGCTCTGGAGAATTTTGTTTTAAATCTCTTAAAATGGCTTCAGAAATTTTACCAAGAGCAATTGTAACTGCTCCTGTTTCAAAAGAAGCATTACATCTTGCAGGACATAAATTTAACGGTCAGACAGAAGTTTTAGAATATTTTTTAAGCACTAATGGTGAAAAGGCAGAAATGCTTTTTATATCTGAATATTTTGATGTCTTTTTATTAACACGGCATTGTGCGCTTAAAGAAATTAGCATTACAAATGAAATGATTATAGATAAAATTATTCGTCTTAATAAGTTTTATAACCGTAATATTAAATATGCTCTTTGTTCTCTGAATCCGCATGCAGGTGAAGATGGGATTTTAGGTAGAGAAGAAATTGATATAATAATGCCTGCTGTTGAAAAACTAAGGGAAACGGGTATAGATATTACAAATCCATTACCATCTGATACTTTATTTATAGATGCAGTTCAAAACACAATACACGGCAAGAAAGCTCCATTTGACTGCTATATTGCAATGTATCATGACCAAGGTCTTATTCCTATTAAGTCTGCCGCTCCTTATAATACGGTTAATACAACAATTGGACTACCTGTTATCAGAACATCACCTTCTCATGGAACTGCTTTTAATATAGCAGGTAAAAATATTGCAGATTATCGTTCAATGATGGCTGCAATCAAGACCGCGTATAGGTTAACAGCACATCAGGAGTCAATTTTTTTATAGATTCAAGGTGAAATTCTTTTGCAAATTTTACCGATGCAACAGAATCACCGTCAAAAGCCGATTTCCCAGTATTATCATTGAGAATTTTAGGGGCGGTGAAGTGGTATAATTTATCAATCAATCCTTCTTTTAGGAACGCTCCCGAAAGTTTTCCGCCGGCTTCAACAAATACTGACATAATTTTTCGCTTATAGAGTTCATTAAGTACGTATTGGAGAGATAATTCTTTACTGCAAATAAATTCAATTTGCGGTAATTTAGGGCACTCTGAAGGAGCTTTTTGAGTAAAAAGATATATTTCTCCCTGTTTAAATATTTCTGATGAAAAATCGCACCTCAAGCACCTGTCAATAATTATTTTGTTTTTGTGTACCATTTTAGGGTTGTCAGCAATTACTGTTGATGATGACGTAAGTATTGCATCATACTGTTTTCGAAGTTTGTAGGCATATTCCCTTGCTTTATCAGAAGTAATCCATTTTGAATCTCCTGTAGAGGTAGCTATTTTACCATCAATCGTAGTTGCAGTTTTTAGAGCAACAAATGTTCGTTTTTCATTTATATTTGTAAAAAATATTTCATTAAGTTTGTTGCCTTCTTCTTCTAAAACTCCTTGTATAACTTCAATTCCTGCATCTTGTAATCTTTTGATACCACCCGCAGCTTTAGGATTTGTATCTCGTGACGATATAACAACACGTTTAATACCGTATTCAATAATGATATCCGTACAAGGCGGTGTTTTGCCATAGTGGTTGCAGGGTTCTAGGTTAACAACAAGTGTTCCGTCTTTTGCAGTATTTTTATCAAGTTTTAAAAGAGCATCTCTTTCTGCATGATTTTCACCATATTTTTTATGATAGCCTGTTGAAATAATATTCCCTTCTCTATCAATAACAACGCAGCCGACAAGCGGATTAGGCGATGTTCTGCCCATTCCTTTTTGTGCAAGTTTAAAACAAGTTTTCATATATTTATCATACTCGTTCATATTTGTATTTTAACCTAAAAAATGCTAATATAGTAGAAAAAAGGGGGCAGATATGAAATTAACATACTTAGGTCATAGTGCATTTGAAATCAAGTCTGGAAAAGCACAGATATTAATTGATCCGTATCTTGTCTGTTACCCTAATTACGATAGAAATCATGTTACAGATATATTTGTTACGCATGGTCATGGGGATCACTTAGGAAGTGCTATGGATATATCAAGACAAAGCGGTGCGGCTATTAATGCTGTATTTGAATTAGCAAATTATTGTTCTTCAAATAAGGCCCGCGCAAATGGTTTTGGTTTAGGGGCTTGGATTAAATTCCCATTTGGACGAGTTATATTTTTGCCGGCATTTCATTCAAGTTCATCGCCGGATGGTATTTATACTGGCTGTCCTGCAGGTTTATTGTTTGAAATTGAAGGGAAAAGAGTTTTTCATGCCGGTGATACCTGTTTAAATTCTGAAATGAAAGTGTTAAAAGAAGTATTTAGACCTGATATTGCCATACTTCCTATCGGAGGAACATTTACTATGGATGTTGAGCAAGCAGCGATTGCAGCACAATGGATAGGTGCTCCTAAAGTTATTCCTATGCATTATAACACTTTTGATGCTATTGTAGCTGATGTTTCTAAGTTTGTTGAAGCCATAAAAGAGCAAGGGAAAGAACCTGTTGTTATGCCGGTTGGTGAAAGTATAGAACTGTAAATAAACAATAAATCTCCATGCAAAATTATTTACAATTGTTAACACATGTAGTATTATAAAATTTGTATGGATGATCAATCAAATTTATTTACTGATATAAAAGAAAAGTTAATTGCTCAAAATCGTCCGCAGGAAGATATTGAACAAATTGAAAAGGCATTTGAGTTTGCAAAAAAACTTCATGAAGGGCAATACAGAGTATCTGAAGAACCTTATATAATTCACCCTGTAGAAGTTGTTAAAATTCTTTTGGATTTAAAAGCTGATACACATACTTTAATGGCAGGATTTTTACATGATATTCTTGAAGATACAGACACAAAACCGGAAGAAATAAAAGAACTTTTTGGAGATGATGTATTAAACCTTGTGCAAGGTGTTACCAAACTTGGGAAACTGCAGTTTAAATCCAAAGAAGAACGTCAAGCAGAAAATTTTCGCCGTTTATTTATTGCAATGGCAAGTGATTTTAGAATAATTTTTCTCAAACTTGCTGATAGATTGCATAATATGCGTACGCTTAATTTTATGGCTGCAGCAAAGCAACAAAGAATTGCCCAAGAAACTCTCGATATTTTTGCACCTCTTGCAAATCGTTTAGGGGTTGGTAAAATTAAAGCTGAACTTGAAGACTTATCTTTAAAGTACCTTCATCCTGACAAGTACTATGAAATCGCTAAATTAGTTTCTCAAAAGAAAGCTGAGAGAGATTCTACAGTTCAGCTTTTAATTGATAAAATTAAACAAGATGTAAAGAAATTTGGTATAAAAGCTGAAATAACCGGTCGTGCAAAACACTATTACAGTATTTATAATAAAATGAAACGGCAAAATGTTACATTCCACGATTTGTATGATATAACTGCCGTTCGTGTAATTGTTGATACTGAAAAAGAATGTTATGAGGTTTTAGGTTTAATTCATTCTCAATTTAAACCGATACCAGGACGTTTTAAAGATTATATTGCTATGCCGAAAGGAAATATGTACCAATCACTTCATACTTCTGTGATTGGACCTCGTCAAAAACCATTAGAAGTACAGATTAGAACCTGGAAAATGCATGAGGTGGCTGAATATGGGGTTGCTGCTCACTGGCGCTATAAAGAAAAAGGATCACAAAAGGCTAACTCAGAAACAGATAAACAATTTTCTTGGATGCGCAAACTTATTGAATATAATAAGGATACTAAAGATGCAGAAGATTATGTCAATTCAGTAAAACTAGATTTATTCTCTGACCAAGTTTTTGCCTTTACGCCGAATGGTGATGTAATTGATTTACCTGTAAATGCTACTCCTGTTGATTTTTCTTATCGTATCCATTCTGATGTTGGACATAGGACTGTAGGTGCACTTATAAATGGCAGAATTGCCCAGCTTGATACCAAACTTAAGAATGGTGATATTGTAGAAATTTTAACTTCTAAAGTTCAGGCTCCAAAACTTGGCTGGCTTAATTTTGTTGTAACCAAACAAGCTTCATCAAAAATAAGACAGTGGTTCAAAAAGAATAAGCGTGAAGATCATATAGAACTTGGTAAATCTACACTGGAACATGAACTAACTAAGCCTGTTTTTGATGAAAATATGAAAAACGGTGAACTTGAAAAGGTTGCAAAGCAAATGAATTATCTTACAACCGACGATTTATTTGCAGCACTTGGCTATGGAGAAACTACAGTTAATAAAATTGTAAATAAACTTAAAAAACCAACAAAACCTAAAGAACCGGTATTGGGCAGAGAGCATAAAGCATCAAAAAAAGATGTTATTGGGCTTGAAGGTCTTTTATATTCATTTGCTAGATGTTGTTCTCCTATTCCAGGAGAACCAATTGTTGGCGTTGTAACCCGTTCGAAAGGTGTTACAATCCATCGTTTGGACTGCAAAACTCTTGATAATATAGAACCGGAGCGCCTTTTGGATATACATTGGTCCGGAAATAATACTGATAAGACCTATACAACAAGTATCCGTATTGAAACTGCAGAAAAACACGGTCTTTTAAAGGATATTATTGCTGCTGTATCCGATAATAATACCAACATTGTTTTTGCGAATGCAAAAGCTAAAAATAATAAATTAGGGGTTATTGAACTTGGAATTGAGCTTGATAATATTGAAACACTTAAAAAAGTTATGACAGCAATTCAAAATCTGCCTGATGTTTATAGTGTAAAACGTGTTCAAACAGCTTTCTCCCAAGCTCCTCAACAGTTTTCTAAAAAAAATGTTTCAAAAAAGAAAACAAAACAAGAAAGAAAATCTATATAACATTGATGGTCGTTTCGGTATATACCGATAATATATTGTTAACAATTGTTAACAATATAGCATGAAAAATGGGCTTTTAATTAAAGTTTTTAAAGAAATTAGCCGTAAACCATGGTATAGGGACAAAGATTAAGGTGAAACCATGGGAATGTCGTCTTCACAAGCACGATTGCTATCCTTAACCAGCAGGATGCATGACATAGAGTATAAGGCTCAAAAGCTTGAAGCACAAAAGCTTCAAATGGCTAATGAGTCAGCTCATGTGTATAGAAAATATGAAGACGCTTTAAATAGAACCAAAATACAAGGGATGACAATTGGTGCAGACGGAGCTGCAGAATTTATTGATGCAAATTTATTGGTTTTAGAAGGTAATGCAGGGGATGAGAACTTAGCTGGAACAATTTTCTTAAAAAATACATACAATGACAAAATATATATATCAAGAACAAATGCAGATAAATTTAAACTTCCTGCAGATGGGAATGTTGGTTCTGAAATAGAGTTTATGGATAGATTAGGTTATACCACTACTATCCTTGGATTTGATACTGTTTCAAATGGTAATCCAATAGAAAATTATACAGCTGTTGCGACTGTAAAAGGTGCAGAAACACAGCGTGAAGT
This sequence comes from Candidatus Gastranaerophilales bacterium, assembly GCA_944324835.1. Taxonomy (GTDB): domain Bacteria; phylum Cyanobacteriota; class Vampirovibrionia; order Gastranaerophilales; family Gastranaerophilaceae; genus UMGS1585. The sequence goes on along the minus strand of CALUXV010000002.1, from coordinate 43,197 downwards.
TCCAAACTTTAATCCGAACTGGGGGTATCAAACAGTAACTTCTAAACCAATACCTGCAGATGCAATTGCTGTATCTACCGTATCAAGTTTTGATGCAAATAAAACATATGTAATTAATACGAAAGAAGATTTAATTGCATTACAAAATATTACAAATAGTGGTAAAAGTACAGAAGGTGTACATTTTATTTTAGGCGGAGATATTGATTTATCAGGTGAAACTTGGAAAGGTATAGGTAATACTAAAGCAAACGCATTCAAAGGCATCTTTGATGGTAATGGTTATACAATATCAAATCTTAAGGGTTCATCCGGTTTATTCACATATGTTACAGGAAATTCAACGGTTTCAAAGGACAATAAAAATGGTGTAACTGTTTCACCTAAAAATGGTGTAGTAACTAATGTAGTTCTTCAAAATGTTAGTATAAACAGATCAAATTCTGATACAGGAGCTTTAATCGGTCAAAATGAAGGCGGATATGTTGATAATTGTTATGCTTCAGGTAATATCAGCGCAGGACAATGGGCTGGCGGACTTATAGGATATAATATCGGTGGTATCGTTGTTTCCTCAACTTCAAACGTAAATATAAATAAAGCCAACAACTGTACCGGAGGTTTTATCGGTCACGATACTAACGGTTATCTTCAACACTGTATATCAACCGGTAAAGTTAACGGTTCTACAAGTGTTGGAGGATTTATTGGACACGAGTATGCCAATGGCAGCGGATTTATATTCCAATGCGCAACAACATCAGATGTTACTGCAAGTAGTGCAAAAGGTGCATTTATTGGTAAAATTGAACCAGGTTCAACTGCTACAGTAATTGGTTCACAATATAGCGGTGCTTCTGGACTAATACCGGTTGGTTCAGGTGCAAATAGTATGACTAGTGAAGGAAATGACAGTTCTCTTACTCAAGGAGCAACTAAAACAGTAACAACAACCAATATTACAATGCCATCAAAAACAAGTGTTAAATCAAATATATTACTTGCTATAAATAAATCAGGACAAACTGTTCCTGCAGATTTTGCAACTAAATTAGATACTTGGTTAAATCAATTCTATAAAGAAGATGTTCATGCAAGCGGCGGGATTCTTGTTGAAGATTCCTTAAAATTAGCTAGTATTAATGATTATATAAATGAATACCTAACTCAAAATAAAAATACCGGCCTAGTAAATTCATTAATAAATGATATTACTAATAATTCATTAAATGCTACCAAACAATATCAAGATAATTATAAAACAACAAAAGATTATGAATATACCGGCTATGCGGACAATGCAGCAACTCAAGCAGAAAAAACAACGAACATTGAAACAGGTTCAGCAGAAGATATTGCAAATAACCTTTATACAGCACTGAAAAATAATGGTCATGCAGAATTAAAATCTACTTCTGATGTTGCCAAAATACATACCTGGGTAAATTCTAAATTCAATACCGCTAACGATGCTGGGAAATTGGCACTTGCTGAATTAAACAATATAATTTTGTCAGGAGATAAAACTGAATTAGAGAAAATATACTCTGCAATTAACTCAAACAGTTCATATACAATTCCTGCAGATAAAAAAATATATACTGATTCAACGACAAAATACAATGTAACCTTAACAGACCAAAATCAAGGCCAAACAACGGGCTGGGATAGAACAGACCCTGATATAGATGAAGCATTAAACTTCTATGAAATGATAAAAGGCGGCTATATAATAGTAGAAGATGAACAAGCATCTTCTACAGAATGGCTGTCAAATATGGTTAACTCTGGAACTGCAACCTTCACACAGCTTGACAGAACCACTAAAAAAACATTTGATACAAACATTGCAACTAATGTACTTCTTCAAGAAGTATCAGATGATGTAGAATTGAAAAAAGCAGAAGCAGAATATGAAGCTGATATGCGTAAGATTGATAATAAAGATAAACGTTACGATGTTGAACTTGCACATCTAGAAAATGAAAGAAATGCAATTAAAACAGAAATTGATACATTAAAAACTGTAGCAAAAGATAACGTTGACAGAACATTCAAGTTATTCGGCTAGGGATAAATTAATAAAATTATTTTTTTTAGTAAATAATAGAGAGTAAATCGATTCGATAGATACAAATAATATTTTATTGTATTCTATTCGATATATACCAATAATTCTTTACAAAAATATTACAAATTGAGTAATTTTTATCAAGTTGGTAAGATTTATATATGGATGGATTTAAACCATATATTACAGGCGATGGTTCAGTCGGATTATATAGTGATGAGTTTGATGATATTTATCACTCAGGTTATGGCGCGCTGTCTGAAGCGTATGAAAAATTTGTATTCCCTGTTGAAACTAATAAAAATTGTTTAAATGTTCTTGATGTTTGTTTTGGTCTTGGGTATAATTCAAAAGCTTTTTTAAATTACTATGGAAAAAACAAAAAAATAAATTTCGATTGTCTTGACATAAATAAAAATTTATTTTTCTTATCACCATTTATAAAAACAAACCATACGCTAAAAGACTATTTCCGAAAAAATAATAATGACTCAAAATATGTAAAACTTGGAAAGTATAAAAGATATAAGATTGATAATTGGGTAAATCATTTATTGATTAAAAATCTATATCAAAAGTTTGGTGATGATTTTTATGATAAAAATTTTTTACTCAAAGACAAATTTCGACCATTTTTTGACCCTGCAATTATTAATTTTGATAAATTTTATAAAGATTGTGGGTATAAAACTACCAAAAAGCAAATTAAACTAGCCTATTTACATAATATATATTATCGGTATTTATCGAAACGATATAAATATCTATTTTCAGATAATATAAAATTTAATTTTTACATTGATGATGCTAGAAAAACCATAAAAACACTTGATAGAGAATATGATGTTATATTCCTAGATGCTTTTACAACGAATAAATGCCCTCAATTGTGGTCACTAGATTTTATAAAGGAACTTTACAGGCTTACAGCACCGGATGGTGTCCTATTAACCTATTCAAATTCGGTACTTGTTCGTAATACAATGATTGAATCCGGATATTTTGCAGGTAAAATAATAAATGAGGATAATAAACAAATAGGAACAGTCTGTTCTAAAAGTGAATCTAAAATTAAACATCATCTTAATGATTATGAAATAGGATTACTAAAAACAAGAGCAGGTATTCCGTATAGAGATGAAAATTTATCGCAAACAAGTTCTGTTATAATTCATAATCGAGAATTAGAAGTTGAAAACTCAAATTTAATATCCTCATCAAGATATATAAAAAGTAAAGGTGTTTTAAAATGAAGTACGATGTAATTGTAGTAGGCGGAGGAACTGCAGGTTGTGCCTGCGCATATACTCTCGGGAAACTGGGACTGAAAACTCTGATTATTGAAAAAAATTCATATCTCGGCGGCACAATGACAGCAGGTCTTGTTACTCCGGCGATGAATACCGTATCAGGTGATAACACTGACTTTTATAAAAAACTGATAAAAAAGCTTGCCTCAATCGGGGGACAGGTGACTTATACAGATGGTAATAAAGGCTGGTTTAACCCGGAACTTTTAAAAATCATCCTTGATGAAATGATGAGTAAAGCAAAAGTCGATATCCTTTTTGATTCTGTTGTTGAAGATGTAATTTGTGATAAAAATCACATTAAATCCGTAAAAATCAATTCAGAAATATTATCAGTATATATCGAAACTAGTAATATTATAGATGCAACCGGCGATTGTGATTTTTCAAAAAAAATTAATTGTAATTTTTTGAATAAAAATGATGAATATCAACCGAACAATTTAAGATTTATTATGAGTGGAATTAATTTAAGAAAATTTTCTGATTGGATTATGGAGTTTGATAAAGACAGAAACGTAACAACCTCTGCAGAAATTGACGGACAGATACATTTATCAACTGCATATACCTGGGATACCGACAAAAACTGGGCTTTAAGACCTTTCTTTGAGGATGCAGTAAAGAAAAAAGTCCTAAAATACAAGGATACAAGTTATTTTCAGGTATTTACAATTCCGGGTATGCCGGATTCTTTGGCTTTTAACACACCGCGTATCGTGTGTGAGCCCGAAATCAATCCTCTAGATCCGGTTCAAAGGTCAAAAGCCTTGCAATCAGGGCGTCAGAGCATATTACGAATTGCGAATTTTTGTAAAATGTATCTTTTGGGTTTTGAAAATGCTTACATATCATCCATTGCAAACTCTTTAGGGGTAAGAGTTTCAAGACGAATTAAAGGTAAGTATGTGTATACAATCGAAGATTTAAGAAACGGTAAGAAATTTGAACACCCGTGTCTGGTATCGGATTACCCGGTTGATATCCACTCTAACAAGAAAAATACCTCAGTACTTGAAAAACATTCAGCATATTCGCTGCCGATAGAATCTTTGATGTCTGCGGATTATGATAATCTGTATGTAATAGGACGTTGTATCTCTGCTGATTTTGAAGCACAGGCAGCCTTAAGAATTATACCAAGCTGTTTCTCAATGGGAGAAGGAATAGCAAAATATATTGCCTCACAGACTAATTTAAAGAAATAATCATCCGGAATATACCATATTTGTATAATCGAATAGGAGATATATTATTATGGTAGAAGGATCAAGAACCGAACAAGAACTTTTAAACGCATTTGCGGGTGAATCTCAGGCAAGAAATCGTTATATATTTTATGCTAAAGCCGCGAAAAAAGAAGGGTATGAACAGATATCTCAAATATTTTTAGATACGGCAGAAAATGAACGAGAACATGCAAAACTATTTTTAGAGCATATACCGGCGGGCATTCGTGAAGTAAAAGCAAAATACCCGTTCTTTTTAGGTAATACAAAAGAGAATTTAAAAGCAGCTTTCAAAGGTGAGTGTGATGAATGGGAAAATATTTATAAAAATTCTGCTGAAATTGCAAAATCAGAGGGTTACAAAGAAATTGCAGATTTGTTTTTACATGTAATTGAAGTGGAAAAACATCATTCACACAGATATTCTGAGTTATTAAAATTATTAGAAGAAGATAAAGTATTTTCAAAAGACACGCAAACGCAGTGGATGTGTAGAAAATGCGGATATATTATAATATCAAAATGTGCTCCAAAGAAATGTCCGCTATGTGCACATCCGCAAGGGTATTTTGAGGTTTTCTGCGAGAAGTTTTAACGTCTATTCACTCCTCACTAATCACTACTCACTTGCTTATCTAACAAGATATAAAGATTATGTAAGGAAATCAAGTTTTTGTTATTTTTTACCTTATAATGATAATGTAAAAAACATTATAAATGAGGTTAAAGATATGCAAACAGTTACAGAAATTTTATCAAAGTTAAACGATTCAGACAAAAATGAAATTGAAAATATCTTAGTTAATATTGGTACACCTGCAGTTCCAGAATTAGTTAACCAATTACAAGTTGTAAGAGGCTTAAAAAGAGGTGTTGTTGCAATGACATTAATCAGAATCGGTTCTCCATCTGTTGAATATCTTAAAAAAGCAGCAAGTGCAAACAAAGATTTTGAATGGGTTGCTGAATACCTTATTTCTGAAATTAACTGTAAAAAAGCTGCATAATTGCAGTTGTTATAATCAATCTAGAAAAAAGACTTATGAAATTAATCATAAGTCTTTTTATTATTAAGAAATATATTAACTGGTTCTGGCACAAATTTTGAAATATCTCCATTATTCAGGTATATTTCTTTAACCGTACTGGATGATATAAAGTTGTATTCTGGTTTTGTAATTAAAAATACAGTCTTTATATCTTGCGATAATGCACTGTTTGTTTGAGAAAGCTGCATTTCATATTCAAAATCAGATACCGCTCGTAACCCCCGCAGCAGTATTGTTGCATTTTTCTTTTTTGCATAATCAACCGTCAAACCGTCAAAAGAATCAACTTCTACGTTATTAAGATGTTTAACGCTTTCTTTAATCAGATTGACTCGTTCATCAACAGTTAAAAATGATTTTTTACTGCTATTATACGCAACAACAATTATAACCTTCTCAAAAATCTTTGCACCGGTTTCCAGTACATCGAGATGACCTTTAGTTATCGGGTCGAAACTTCCCGGATATATGGCTATTGTCATAAAACCTCCAACGTTTTATAATCCGGAATTTCGAATTTTTCGTTATTTGCATCTTTATCTACAAATTTCAAGTAATAATTCAAAGCTGTTTCTTTCGAATTTTCGTAAAATTCTTCAGGAATCAACTGTTTATGCAGTGCTGTTCTTTCGCCGGAATAATTACCAAGAATTCTTGCGTATTTTGTTATCTCATCTAAATTCAAGCCGCCACCGTATGCTTTTGTTTTCGCATCGGTACCTGACGGTCTGATTTCAATATACTTGTCCGCAAATTCAAGATAAGTACCATCTCCGACAAATTTAACAGATTTCAGGTTATCAAATTTTAATGAATCAAACGTATTATTTAAAACGTTTTTCGCATCATCAAGAGTTATTTTGCCTTCTCTTATTGCAATTGCAAGTGACAGATAGAATAAATCATTTTTTGTTCTCAATTTTTCACCTTCAACCTTTGATTGTTTAAGTTTTTCAATATCAGGTTCAGATTCGTTGTAATAGGCGATATCAACTCTTGTATCAAACTTAGATGAAATATTGTTGTGTTCAAAAACTTTAATCAGGTATTGTGAAAGAGTTTCATTTTCCTGTTCAAGTTTTGCCAAAAGTGATGCTGCAACAATGATTGCTTCTGTTGCACTTTTTTCTCTCATTGCAATCGCTTCTCTACCGGTTAATGATTTAACCATATCTTCAGCGCCCATAATCATTCCGCCTGATTCTTCACCCGCAAAAATCAAACGAGGGTTAACACCCAAATCAATTGTATTGCCGAATACATCATCAACAGTTACGTTGTCATAAGGAGAAACTTTGAGTTTAAGTTCAACCTTTTTCATAATATTCGCAATTTCTTTGAATCCTACAGGTACATTGATAACTTTCACACCGTTATGTTTTGCCCATTCATCCCAGGAAAGAGCTGATGCAGTTGTTTTAATCATAAATCTAGGGTGATGTTTCCATTTACCTTGAGCTTTTAATTGTCTTGCTCTGAAATCCATTAACATTAAAAATGCCTGATTGGCTGTAAATACAGTCAAAACACGGTCATTTCCGAGTTTAATATAAGAAATACCTGTTTCATCCAGAGTATCAATATTGCCTTCGCTTTCAATCTGGCAGATTGTCAGCCTGTCATGATCAGGGTCTGTAATAAGCACGGCAGTACCCAACGGGCAGTCGTCAAGTATTCTTTCATAATGCAGTGTATTTATTACAGGGAAGAAAGTTTCTCCATCAGGTTTTACAGCAACAACCGTTGCATCTACCGAATAATCATAAAATGCTTTGTTCCCTTTAGGGTCATGATCATATTTGCCGATAGAATGGAAAAACGGGTCTTCTTCTGTATTATTCCATACAAAGTGCTCATCAATATCAAGTTTGTCAAGGACTCTGCTCAATGTTCTGTATGCACAGCCGCCTACAGCTTCAATAAGGATTTTACCCTTCATTTTCTTTAAATCATTAAGGTTTTCTGCAACACCGGATTTTAAATATTCAACATATAAATCTATACCGTCATTTAATTTTGCCATAATATATTCATCAATTAACGGGTTGTTTTTTGCTGAAATTTTTATTGTGTAGCTTCCCTTTTCTTCTGTTTCTTTGAAGATTTCTTCTATTTTTCTTACAAATTCAAGTGATTCTTCAGGTAAGAACTGGCTGCCTTGAGAATTCAAATCTTTTGTTGCAGTTTTTACGGAAATACCATGACTTGATGTTATATATTCGCCGCCGACTAAATCGAGCTTAAACGCAAGAAAAGATGCAAGCCAGATAGGAATAGTTTTTCTATCTTGCGGAGTTAAAGTTTTAATCCCTTGTGCAGCTTGGATTCTTGCAATAGCATCAAGATACAAGGCCGAATTATAGCGTACCTCACTGCCTGCAAGTTTTAAAATCTTTTTATCTGGATATTTTTCTCTTAATACAAGAGCTTTTGCAAGGGTAGCAAGAACTATACCAACTAAATTTATAGGGAATCTTGTATCTTGTGGATAAAGAATATTTTGAGGGCCTCTGATACCAGCAGTTGAAACTTTGGCTTCTTTAGAATAATTCGCAAACCATTCTATGAGATTCAATCCTGTCGGATTATTTTCAGCATCATACGGGTACAAATTTTCTTTTGTTAATGTAAAAGTAAATTCATTTTCGTTGTCAAAATCCATTAATTTATTATTTTTTATATAATCAGGTGTTTTATCGTAAACACTTTTAAATAATTCATTTTCTAATTCACAAGTAGGTATTTTGTTCATAGCTTTCTCCATTAATCAATTATCTATCAGTTACTTTTATTATATGATAAAAAATTTTTGTAGTATAATATAAACGTATTAGAGGAGTAAGAATGTCTATTGAAACAAAAAAGACTCAAGCTAATAAGTATTCTTTGAGGGAACCTGGTTTTTATAATATTTGGCGCAGGATATTTTTATTTCTTGTCACACATATAGGATATATGGTGCGTTTTAAACTTGTATATAGACTTGAAGTTCAGGGGAAAGAAAATATTCCTAAAACCAGTGATTTTATTGTAGCCGCAAATCATTTATCAACTCTAGATCCACCATTAATTTGCGCAATTATGCCTCAAGGGGTTGCATATATGGCTAAAAAAGAATTGTTTAATAATATATTCTTACGCTGGTGGCTTGATTGGTTAGGCGCATTTGCAGTTGATAGAGAAAAACTAGGAGTCTCTACAATAAAAACAGTTAAAGCTTTAAAATCTACTAATTGGGTTCTTGGTATATTTCCTCAAGGGACCAGACAAGAGGCAGGAGAGGTAAGCAATATTACAAAAGGGTTTGCTTCATTAGCTAAAACAACAAAATGTGGAATTTTGCCAATAGGTATTACAGGTACTCAAGAGGTTCATAGATGGCCCTTTACTGGGAAGATAATTGTACGAATAGGTAAGGTTATACCTTGCTCTAATGATGTTAATGAAATGGTTGATAAATGGGGTAAATCTATAGAAGAACTGACCGGTTTTAAATATATCCCAAGTAAAGAATAGTTATAAAAGGAATTTAGGAAGTATGGAAGAAAGAAATTATAATAGACGTTATCCAGAAGAGTACGGTTTTTTCCGTTCATTTTTCTATATGTTTTTTCTATATACGGTTGTACTGCCTGTTGGACGTTTATTATATGATGTAAAAATTATAGGAAGAGAAAATCTTGAAAAAAACAAAAAATATCTCTATGCTGCAAATCATGTTTCATACTTAGATCCACCATTTGTTGCACTTGCGGCAAGGCAAAAAATTGCATTCATGGCAAAACAAGAATTGTTTAACGATAAAAGTAAGCTTCTAAGATTTCTTGTCATAAACTTAGGAGGTTTCGCAGTTAATCGAGAAACTCCGGAAATTGCAACTTTTAAAACTGTATTTGACTTATTAAAAACGGATTGGTCATTAGGTATTTTCCCTCAAGGGAAAATTGCCAAAGAGCCTGTATTAACAACAGTTCATAAAGGATTCGTAACTATTGCAAAGAAAGCCAAATTTGATATTGTTCCTATGGGAATATGCGGATTTGACGGGTATGCCAAGAGACCTTTCCAAAAACATATGATTGTAAAAGTTGGAAAACCGATTTCATATGAACTTGATGAAGCAGAAATTATTAAACAGTGGGTAAATCAAGTATGTGAACTTGCAGAACTAGAAAACAAACTTGAGGAATAAAAAAAAGACTAATTGTCATGTGTATCAATCAGTCTATTATATAGTTTATTTAATGTTTTGCCAATTTAATTGTATTAGTTTATAGGTTAAGTTTATTATTGTTTTAGACTCAAATGTTCGCCTTTCTTTTCTGTTGGCGGATTTTTTGGATCTACATCTCGAGTAAAGTTTTGAACAAAAACGTGTCCTTTTCTATCATTTTCAATATTTGGAGTGTCAATCATATAAACATGAGCTCTTTCAGGGCCAAGATCAACTTTTACTTTCCCATTTTCAACTTGAATGAAACTTTTTTCTCCATAATTTTTTACAAGGTTTTTCAAAGGTTGCCCTTCTTTTATACCAGGAACATCAATTTCTGCAGCAGAACGTCTATTTTTATTTAAATTAATAATTACAAGAGCTGTTTTACCGTTTAAATGTCTAGCATAGGTTAAAACTTGGTCATCTTTGTCTTTATGTTTAACAAGTTCAATAAATGAACCTTTTCTCATTAATTCATTTAAATCTTTTCTCATATTAAATGTACTTGTCATAACTTGTCCGATTTCAGGAGCATTTCCGCCAGGTTGTCTTGAGAAATTAAATATATCCATTTTATTCTTATGAACGGTCATAAAATGCTTACCATTATCAGAATCAGCTTCTTTTACAACCTTATTACCATATTTGTAATCATACTTATCACCCGATTGAATTCCATCAAGATAATAAGGATTACACATTGGAAGTGTTGCTTGAACTACAGAGACCATTTTACAGAAATTTTCTCCACCACGCATCATCAACGATTCATCATCGTGTGTAGTAAAAGATCCAATTAAAGATTTTCCAGGTGGTAACCTGTGAGACATATCAAGATTTTCAAGTACATAGTCTTTTACTTCTTTTGCATTCTTCATTTCATGAAAAATATGGTACTGTCCGTATATAGTATCAAATCCTGCTCTTAAAGAGTCTTCCGGTCTATCATAAGGCATATTTTGCTGAGGAGATGCACATTCATATGTATAAGCTTCCCCAAGCCATGCAAATTGAGGGTCTTTTTGACGTGAATAAGGAATTATAATATCCCAAAATTCCGTAGGTTTAGCTCTTGCAACATCTGATCTTATGCCATCAATACCCAAATCAATACAAGCATCTACATATTTTTTGTGCATATCAATTAAAGCTTTATTTAATGTTCGTTTTGATTCATCTTCCCAAGGATTGAACATTCTTATATCAGTCCATCCTTCAGGAACTTTTGCTTCATTATTTCTTCCAATTGCCATCAATTCAGGATGTGCATTATACATATCAACAGAAGCACAACTTGGCAAATCAAGCATTACTTTGATATCACGTTTATGACATTCATTAATAAATGCTTTAAACTGTTCATCCGGTGTTCTAGGGTCATTTTTATCAATTAAGTTAGGATCAATTGCCAAGTGTTTACCATCATCAGTAATGAATTTTTCAGGAGCATATAATGAACCAGCGGTACCCATAGCATTAATTTTACCTGTCGGGTGTATTGGAAGTACGTGAATAGCATTGAATCCTTCGGCTTTTATTTCATCTAATCTATTTATAGCACTTAAAAATGTACCACATTTTTCTCCATCAGCTTTTCTAATCATTTCATCGCCGTTTAAATCTTTAGCCGTAAATGTTCTTGGTACAATACCAAGCATAATTACTTCATTATTTTGAAACATTTGGCGCATATTATTATGATAATTTTGAGGGGCAGAACCAACACCATTAATTTTTTGAGGTGCATTTACCACAGGTTTATTAATTCTTGATTGATTTTCAAGATAACTGCTAATTAATCCTGATTCTTGATGATTTTCTTCAGGTTGCTGTTGTTGTAGTTCATCTTGCTTATGCAGATTATTTAACTTCAACTTAATTAAATTTTTTGATGAAATGTTGTTAATGTTATCCATTCTTTACCTGCTTAATTAATTTTTATCTTGTTTACCAAATGCGAATTGTGCTGCAAGAGTTGTACCTAATACTATACTACCAGCTGTTGTCCACATTCTCAACCATTTATTTGAATTATATTTTCCTTTTAAGGCGTTGTACAACATATTATCAGGAGTACAAGCAATTTTATTAAATTTTTCAACTGCTGTTTGTTGTGCTCTTGTAAAGTTATTAATACCTTCTGTATTATTTTTTAAGAAATCATAAATATTTGTTCCCATTAAGTTTCCGACATGTTTAGCCCATTTTGTAATTCTTTGAGCCATTGTCGATTTTCCAGCAAATACTTCATGAGATTCTTTATTCAATGCCTTTTTAGTTGATTCAGACATAGCACCTGAATTAAATGTATGCCAGATAAGTGCTTTATAGAAACTTACATTGTTTGCTGTTTCATGTTTAAGGTAAAAATCACCAGAGTGTGAAGACATTAAGATTTTTTTGCCTTTTTCTATTAAAGCTTTATCTAATTTTTGATTTCCGCTAAAACCGCCTTTACCGGTATTATATTCTTCCGCACGACGGAAGAAATCAGCTGTGTGTAACAATCTCATATATGAACTTTTTACACTGTCAACTCTCTGTATTTTAATTCTTCTTAATTTTGAATCTTTAATACTTCCGATAAAATTACCTTCAATATTTCCGCCGCCAATTCTTTCTGCTAAGTTACTGAATGGTAATGCGTGTAAATCTTTAGCTGTATCGTCACAATTTTGAATAATACCATCAACTAATACATCCATCGCATTTCGTTTGCCGCTTTTAGGATTATCTAGTTTTTCATCAAGAAGTGCCATTTTTTCAGCAATATTTGAAACAAATTTTTGATATTTCTCTTCATTTTTTGCAATATTTTCAAGTTTTCTTGTGAACAATTGTGCAGTTAATTCTTCACTGCTTTTTGCTTCATTTAGTTCTTTAGGAGAAATATGTAATTCTTTTATTAATGTACTTGTAACATCTCCCCAATTATTTCCAACAATAGTTTCAGGAGCATTTTCTACTTTAAAATGCGTAGCTGATGAAATTGTTCTATCGTACGCTCTAAATTTTCTTAAAATATGACCGGCCTTTGATATTTGTCCTGCAGCTTCATCTGTTAATACTGCAGCTTTCTTTTTCGCAAATACGTTATTTATAGCATCGGTAGCCATATCAGTAATAACTTCTTTTCTTGCTTCCCTAATTGATTTATTACCGGAAATAGAATCTTCAATTAATTGACCTAATGAATTTCTTAATTCATCAGATTTATCAGCGCCTAGAACTCCATTTTTAGGATTACCGTTTTGATTCATGAAATTATTTACGTGTTCAGAAAGTTTTTTAGTATCGAAGATAGATGCAGTATAACCTTCGCCATATTTTCCGTCTAACTTTTTGGTAATTGCGTCTGAAATTTCATTAACAGTCTCATCATTTATAACTGATTTATCAGCTTTTAACATCTCAGATAAATCGAACTTAGCAGTTTTTTGTGTTTGTGTATCAAATCCTTCTGTTAAAAGTTCATTTATTGCATCTATATCTTTTTCAGAAATTACTTGGCCTGTTTTAGATGTTAATAATTTTGCTAATTTCTTTTCAGTACCTTCATAAGGTTTCATATCAACTATTTTTGATTCGAGTTTAGTAAATTTATCCTTGTCTTCTCCAGTTAATCCAGCACTACCTTTTTGGTAAGCAGCGATTTTATCAATCATTTTATTAACTCTGTTATTAGAAATTTTTTCTGTTAACTTGCCTAAAGGACCTTCTATTCTGTTACAAATCAAACCAGTCATTATAGGAGTTGCAAATCCTGCAGTTAACATCCATAATGTATTGTTTTGTACAGAAACTTTTCTGATATGTTCTTTAGCAAGTTCATTTCGGTCTTTTTCGTTTTTAGGAACTCCCATTCTATCTGCAATATGTCCTAAATCTTCACTTTTTCTTTTCCCTTTCATTAAGTCAAAAGGTATATAATTAGGATCTTGTGTTAAATATTTTTTTCTTCCTTGTTCATCAACATATTGTTTTCTGAAATTAACACCGTGAATTAACTGTGCCGGCCATTGAAGAGCTACTTTAGGCCAAATTGCCATACTTGCTAAAAATGAGCCAAAACCAATAAATTCCATCGCTTTCATTTTTGGTGTTTGACGTTTAGTCATTAAGTATGCTGCAATTGATAAACCGCCTATTTTTAAACCCAAGTCATTTAATTTCCCTAATTCATGGTCATTTGCTTTACCAGTAATACCTTTTTGAAGAGATTTTGCTGTATAATAAGTATCTTTTGCAAATTCAACAGGTGCAGTAGCCAAATTGTTTTCAACAAGATAACCTTTACCATCCAAAGGTTTTAACAGATTATCAGAATTTACATCTGTTAAGTTGTTATAATACTTTTTAGTCGTATTATTTACAGATGAAATTCCTTGTCCTATATTATTTGCATAGTTTTGAATCAAATTAACCATCTGTTAATCCACCTGAACTTTCTTTTTACTATCGATAGTAATTTTTCTACCGCCGTAAGTTTTTGCACCGTATATCGTATTAATAGCACCAAACGCACTTAAAGCTGCTGCAAAACCTAAGAATATCTTACCTGCATGTTTATTAAATCCTTTAGCAGTCGCAGGGCCGTTATACAATTCTTTTGATGCTTTCACTAAATTTCGACCAAAACTTTGAGTTATACGCCACAGGTTTTTACTTGTGTTAATTCCTTTGTCAACAATATTTATAAATTTATTTTCATTATTATTAGGAATAAATTTTTTCCAAGATTTTTTTGATAAAGCTTTAAAGAAGTTTGTCCACGCAGGTTGTACTGCCAGCATTACACCAATACCTCCCCATGCGTAAGTAGAAAGACTTTTAGCGGTACTTGAACGAGATATAACATCCTTTATTAATGGTTTTACTTCTCCATCAGAAGCTTCTAAGTTTTTACCTAGACCGTTCTTTTGGGCAATTCTATCAAAATAATAATTACGTGGTTCGCCTTCTTTCATATTATAAAGTATGTCATAACGAGGGAAATCACGGCTTTCAAAAACCTTATGTTGCTCATATACAGGCTCTGGAGCTGCATCTTTTCTGTCTGGAATTGTATATGAAACTTTTTGGTAAGGCATTTCGGTATCTATACCTGTTGCCATTTTTACGGGAACAGTTACTAGTGATTTTGACAAGTTTTTCGCAAGTCCATAAAACAAAACACCTAATGCCATTCTGTTACCCCAATGGCGTGCACCTTTTTTGTTTACATTAGGGAACCAGCTTGGAGCACCATTAAATAAACCCATAAATGTTAAACTACCAAGAATATATGGAACATTTCCCATTGTTAAAAATTCATAGAACGTTGACTTTTTATCGCCTTTTAAGCCTTTTGCTGGATATTCAGTAAAAGCACTTGTCACTTTTTGGAATGATCTTCTTGCTCTCGTATTTAAATTATTTGGTAAAATCGTTGTTTCATCAGGAATGTGTTCAGCGGGGATATGAACGTGATTGTAAGGCGGACAAGTCGCAGACTTAGGTGTCAATGCTATTGTTGTATTTGCATTACTTGTGTCAATTCCCATAAAATCACCAACTCCAAAAAACTAACGTCTACATATATACTAAGAAATCTGATAAAGTTTTTTTGCTATATGCTTAAATTAAAATTTACAAATATTAACATATTTGTTAAAACACCTTTACAATACAAAAATAACATAAAAAATACACCGGAACAATCCGGTGTAAATAAATATTAATTCTGGAATAGGAATATTTTCCTTATTTTTTATACGCATAAAGAAAATCCAATACAGCTTTTCTTTGGGCTTCTTCTTTTAAGGTAATTAAACTTTTAATATCTTTCATTTCTACAAATCCGTTTTCAACCATAAGTTCTGCGAATTTTGTATGTGTACCATGTTTCTTTTGTTCTTCTTGCTGATTAAGAATAATATCCGTTTGTTCTTGGGATAGTTTCCCTATTTTTTGGAAATATTCACCAGTCATACATTCTCCGGCAATAAACATCGCAATTGCCAATACCTGAATAGGAACATCTTGTTTTATATATTGACGATTATATGCAAACATAAATAATTTTGAAATATCTTCCATTGAATATTTTTTTTCAATAGACATTTCAAGAATTGAAAGATTGTTTGCACAATTATATAAAAAATCATAGATATCTTGAGAGTACTCTTCGTTCTTTTTATCCAATTCATCCATACCAAGTTTTGAAATTGTAGGTCTAAATATATGAAAAATTTTATCTTCCTCCATTGTAATTAAGTCATCACTTAGATACGAAGCTAAATCTTTTCTTAAATATACTAAAATCACTTGTTTTACCCATAGAGGTAGTGATGTTAATTCTTGAATAAATAATAAAAATATATTTCTTTTCATAATTAATTATCCTTTCTTTGTACGGTTTATTTTTATTTAATTATAACATATAATATTGTTGATAATAGTATGTGAGGTAATTATCATGGGTATGGATGGCTTATCAATGGCGAATACAGGAATGCTTAGAGAAGCAACATCCCTAGATTATTCAAGACAAACTGAAGAAGCCGTTGCAAAAGATGACCAAAATAAACAAGTCGATAAACTTCAAACTCAAATGCGGGTAAAAGAGGACGGCCACAATACTTCTGGCGGCGGAAACAGAGAAGAGAATAACGACGAAGAAAATACAAATGATAATTCTGAAACAGATACATCTTCTAATGAATCTTCTGAAGATGAAAATCGTTTAGAAATTTCAAAAGAAGATTTAGACAATCATACTTTTTATGTTAAAATAAC
The DNA here is from genome assembly GCA_944324835.1 of Candidatus Gastranaerophilales bacterium. GTDB lineage: Bacteria > Cyanobacteriota > Vampirovibrionia > Gastranaerophilales > Gastranaerophilaceae > UMGS1585. Next base: position 26,545 of record CALUXV010000002.1, on the reverse strand, counting down.
AAAAGATGGAGAACTTTTTGAACTATACGATAAAGAAACCGATAGGTTAGTTGAAAAAATAAGTGCTCAAGAAATTAATCAACTTTTATTAAAATTGAATATGGCATCAGGAATATTAGTAAATAGGTCAGTATAATGTTAAATCCATACGCTAAGAATTTAACTCAATATAAAAATAATGAAGTTTTAACCGCAACTCCGGAAAGACTTATGATTATGTTATATGATGCGGCTATACAGTTTTTATTTAAAGTTCGGAAAGCTATTGATGATAATTCTCCGGAAGAAATTTGCAATAATGTTATCGGCTGTCAAAAAATACTTAGAGAATTTATGAAAACAATTGATTTAGAACATGGCAATGATGTCGGGAAATATTTATTTGTTTTCTATGATAAATTAGTAAAAAAGCTTTATAAAGTTAACCGTAACAGAGATAAAGAAATTCTAGAAAGCGTTATTGAAGATTTAAAAACTCTCAGAAAAGCTTTTCTTGATGCAATTGATATTGCAACAAAAGAAAGAGCTGCAGCTGCACAACCATTGATTGATACAGAAGAATAACAGGAGTCTTATATGTCACAATACACACAATTAATGTTATTTTATGATCAATTAAATAATATGGCAGATGAGATTCATGATTTAATCAATAGAGAAATGTTCGATGAAATACTAAGTAAGCTTACTTTGCATGATAAAGTGATTCTACAAATAAAATTAACAAAAAAATGTACTAAATTTTCGGAAAAAGAACAAGAAGAAATTGCAAAAATTGAAGAACAACTAAGAATAAAAGAAAAAGATAATATCGAATTACTTCGTGCAAATATGACTGCAGTCAAAAAGGAATTAAATAGTTTAAAGCTGAAATCTAAATTACATAAGGCTTATGGACAAATCCCTGAAAACCAACATCAAGGAAGTATTATTGATATTGATGATTCATATAGAGGAAATAGCAAATAAAAATTAATTATACAATAATACAATAAAACTCCCATTTATAATGAGAGTTTTATTGTTAAAATACTACTTTATTAAAAGTATTTAAATTAATATCTATAATGAGCGAAAGCTTTGTTAGCTTCTGCCATTTTGTGAGTATCTTCACGTTTTTTACAAGCAGCACCTGAGCCGTTAGATGCATCCATCAATTCGTTAGTTAATTTTTCAATGAATGATTTACCACCTCTGTTTTTAGCTGCAGCAATTAACCAAGAAGATGCAAGAGCAAATCCTCTATCAGCCTTGACTTCGATTGGAACTTGATATGTAGAACCACCGATACGTCTAGCTTTAACTTCTAATAGTGGAGTAGCATTTGCTAATGCTTTTTGGAATACTTCAATCGGATTATCATTAACTCTTTCTTCAATACGTTTCATAGTAGCGTAGAAGATTTTTTCAGCTAATGATTTTTTACCACGGCGCATAATTCTATTGATAAATTTAGAAATATCAACATTATTATATATTGGATCAGGAGCCGGGATTCTTCTTTCTGGTTTAGAACGTCTTGACATTATTTGTTACCTCCCTTTTTAGCTCCGTATTTAGAACGACTTTGAGCTCTATTTGCAACACCTGCAGTATCTAAAGTACCACGAACAATGTGATATCTTACACCAGGAAGGTCTTTAACCCTTCCGCCTCTTATAAGAACAACACTGTGTTCTTGTAAGTTGTGTCCGATACCCGGAATGTATGATGTAACTTCAAAACCGTTTGTAAGTCTGACTCTGGCAACTTTTCTAAGTGCTGAGTTTGGTTTTTTAGGGGTTGTTGTATAAACCCTTGTACATACTCCACGTCTTTGAGGACAATTCATCAAAGCTGGAGATTTTGTTTTGTCTTTTAGCTTTTTACGTTCTTGACGTACAAGCTGATTCATTGTAGGCATTACCTATCTCCTTTTTTCTTGTAACACTATCTTGAGCCGTCAAATCCAGCACGAAAATTTCGACTAAGATAACTCTATATAACTACAAGCAAATTATATTGTCAACAATACTAATAACTTTTCAGGGATATTTTTATTTTATAGTTATGTAACAATATTAGAATATGATGCAATAAGCATGGAATAAAATACTTTATATATACATCAGTTAAAAATACTGAATTTAGTTCATCTTGAATGGAAAGGGGCGAAGAGCCCCTTTCCATTTTTTATTACTTTTTGTAAAAGAATATTTTTATACTAGCAAAATTATTTATTTTATTACATTATAATAAACACGTGTAGGATATGGAGGTTTTATGGTAAGTATCAATAAACTTGGTCAAGCTTTTAATTATAACCCTAGTTTTAACGCTGCAGGAGTAACTGCTCCAACTAAAACAACCGATGCAGAAAAAATTAAAGAAGGTAAAGCAAAACTCAATTCTTTTGCTAAGAATCAAGTAAATTTAGGATATGCAACTATTGCAGCAGGTGTTATAGCACTAGCCGGAACTGCATTTAAAAAAGGTGTATTAAAATATTTAGCACCAATCCCGGCAGCGTGTGTAGCGTTTATGTTAGGTGGAAATATGCTTGCAGGAGGAAAAGCTGTACAAAAAGCTATTGCTGACACTGAACAACCTCAACAACCGAAAGTTGATAAACAAGCCTAAATATTTACATTCAAGTTTGGATTCCGACGAAACCAGGTTAACTGGCGTTTAGCATACCGGCGTGTATTTTGTTTGATAGTTTCAATTGCAGTATCCAAATCTAAAACACCATCTAAATACTGTATTATTTCTTGATAACCTATTGTATTAACAAGATTCTTTATTCTGCCGTGCTTATTAAGTAAATACTTTGTTTCATCAATCAAACCGTCTTGAATCATTATATCAACACGTTTATTAATCCTGTCATACAAAACCTCTCTTGATTCAATTTTTGGGAAAATCCATTCAACATCATATTCAGACTCTTTCAAACCACAAGCCTCTGAAAACGGCTTGTTAAGAATTTTAGTAACCTCAAGTGCACGAATGACCCTTACTTTGTTATTTTTATGTATTTTTTCTGCTGCTTTAGGGTCAAGTTTCAAAAGTTCATTATATAAATCTTCTACATCTCTTGTTTCAAGTTCAGCCCTTAATTCAGGGTTAGCTTCAAGGCGTGGTAAATCATAGTTTTCAAGAAGAATCCTGAAATAAAGTCCGGTTCCGCCGGCAATAATAGGAATCATACCTTTATAATTTATTTCTTTAATTATTTTGCCTGCCTCATCTGCAAAATCCGCAACGGAATAATCAACTTCCGGCTCAACAACATCTATCAAATGATGTTTAACAAGTTTTTGTTCTTCCTTTGTCGGCTTGGCAGTACCAATATCAAACCCTTTGTATACCAGCCTTGAATCTGCAGAAATTATTTCTGTATCAAGCTGTTGTGCCATTTCAATTGCAAGTTTTGTTTTTCCGCTTGCTGTAGGACCAGCTATAGCTATTACTTTATACTTCTTCATCATTAAATTCTTTTTTATAAAATAAAAACACAAGTATAGCAGCATAAAGTACAAAATAGAAATATACTACCGTAAATATAAAATTCCAGAAATTTGATACAAATAAAGCTGATAAAATGGAAATTATAAAGTACAGAAGGGTCAAATATGAAAAAATAACAAGCGATTTAAAGAATTTTCTAAATAATTTGCCAAGAGAATTGAGAAGTGCATTAATTACGGATTCTTTTTTTATAACTATCTCTGGAGCCCAGAACATAATTAAAAAAGAATAAAGAGTCGTTGTGAATAAGAAAAATAAATTCCAGTTACTTAGTTTAATCTTTTGCTCAATAGTTAATGACATTAATAATTCTTTCATTGCATCAGGAGATGATAACGCAAGAAATAATTCCGGTCGTGTAATTCCAATACTACCAATTAACATATAAGCTGTTTTGTAACTAAAAATTATTACAAATGTCAAAAGTAGGAAAAATATAGTAAACATTAGAAAAAATTGAACGAAGTATTCTCCAACACCTGTCGGAAATTGTTTTAAAAGATAAAAAGTATCTTCTTTTATATTTGCTGTATGCTGTTCAGATATCTTTTCATCATCAGTATTTGCCACAGTTCTAACCAAAGAATTTGAATCAATTGTATCTACCGCAAGTTTTATTGTATAAAACCAACCGGCAAAAAATACTGCTGTTATAGCAAAAAACAATATTAAAATTAAAGCTATAGCAGGAGTAGGCGTAACAGTTGTTTTCATTAAATAAATACCAGAAAACATTGCAAATACAATTAATGGAGTTGCAAGAATTATATTATTATTAGTAATAAATAATGCATCATAAAAATATTTAAATACACATAAATCAGATTTAAACCAATCTGAAATAAATTTAAAAAATGAAGCTATTTTTTCAATCATTTTTTCTCCTTAGCAGATTTGCGTTTTTTACGCCTCATTAAATCAACAAATGCCTCTAGACGTGTGATATAACCGGCCTTTCCTGTTTGTTCATCCATAATCAATGCAAGTATCGGAATAGAACAATCTTCACGCATTGAAGGAAATATATTTTGAGACATTATCTCTGGCATACACGTAAACGGACTAATATGTATAATACCGTCAATACCTCTTTCATCCGCATAAGCAACATCAGATATACATTCAAGTGAATCACCGCCTATATCTCGTGTAAGATACGGTTTTGCCATTCTTTCAGCACGTTCAAGGTGAGTTTCTTCCTTTCTAAATGCTTTTGGAATAATTGCATCTTTCAAAAAACTTCCAACAGTCAGGCTGCGTCTTGTTTCTACACCCATTCTGCCAAGTTCTCTTTCTATATTCTGATTTGAAAACGCATCATTAACAAGGAATATTTCTCCTGTTAAATCAACATGCAAAACTTCACGTTTTGGATCAATTTTAGTCGATTTAATTAAATCAATTGCTTTTACTCTGGCCTTTTTCAAAATAGATGTTTTATCTGCAGCATCAATAAGCTGTAACGCTTTTTTATACCTTTTTTCAGCGTCACCTGTATTTATTTCACGTGCTCTATAATAAGAAAGAACCGAATCTAATTCATCAATAACAAAAATCTTTCGCATGCATATATTTATTGCCCTTATAATCTGTATTGGATTATTTTTTCCGGTCAAATCTTTTAAAAATCTATACAAGCCTCTAAAACCATCATATAAAGACAGTTCTATATAATTTGCTTTGTATCCGAGTTCAGCAAGAGTATTTTTTATGTTATTCCCGTATTCTCCAAGACGGCATATTCCGGGAGAAGTAATCATTGCAACATAATCTGCACCGCCTTCAATTGCCTCAATAAAATTTCCTAGAATCAATTTATAAGGTAAACAAATAGCTTCCGGAGAATTTTTTGTCCCTAAAGATAAGGTTCTTTTACTTGTATAAGGAGGGACATAAGCATCAAGACCGACTTTTCTTAATGCAGCAGCCCAGGCAATCGAAATTGTCCCCATATGAGGGAAAGCTACTTTTATTTTTTTCTTCTTAGGCATTATATTCTCCTTCATATTTCAAATCAGGGTGGCGCGCAGCCTTTGTTTCATCAACTTTTTTGATTGGAGCATTGTGAGGTGCAGAATTAAGAATATCAGGATTATTTTTTACTTCATCTGCAATTTTAATCATTACCTCAATAAAATCATCAAGACGTTTTTTACATTCAGATTCTGTCGGTTCAATCATCATTGCTTCATGAACAATTAGCGGGAAATATACTGTAGGCGGATGGAAACCATAATCCATTAAACGTTTAGCAATATATAATGTTGATGCTCCCTGCTCTTTTTGCTTTTCACCGCATAAAACAAACTCATGCATACAACCTTCATCATAAGCAACATCGTATATACCTTTAAGTTTTTGCATGACATAATTTGCATTCAATACAGCATCTCCGCTTGCTTTTTTAAGATTAATTCCCATCATGAGAACATAAGCATAAGCTCTTACAAGAACCCCGAAGTTACCGTAAAAACTTCTTACTTTACCTATAGATTGAGGGATATTGTAATTTCTGAAATATTTTTGTCCATCAAATTCAATTGTAGGTTTAGGAAAAAATTTCTTTAGTTTTTCAACAACTCCAACAGGGCCTGCACCCGGGCCTCCGCCGCCATGCGGAGTTGATAATGTTTTATGCAGGTTCATATGACAAACATCAAAATGCATAAGCGTTGGATTTGTATACCCCATAATTGCATTTAAATTTGCCCCGTCATAATATAATAGAGAACCGTTTTTGTGCATTAAATCTGCAATTTCTATAACATCTTCTTCAAAAAGTCCAAGAGTATTAGGATTTGTCATCATAATTGCTGCAACATCTTTATCTAAAATAGATTTTAGATATTCAATATCAACAAGTCCTTTTTCGTTTGATTTAGCTTGAACGACTTGATATCCGCACATCATGGCACTTGCAGGATTTGTACCATGACCGGAATCGGGTATAATCACTTTGGTACGGTGTTCGCCAATTGATTCAAAATACTTCTTTATTATCATCATACCGGTCAATTCACCATGTGCACCGGCTGCCGGTTGTAATGTAACAGCATCCATTCCTGTTATTACTTTTAAAGCCTCTTGTAAATTATACATTAATTGTAGAGTACCCTGAGAATCCTCATCTGACATTAATGGATGTAGTAAAGTAAAACCATCAAGAGCTGCTAAATATTCATTAACTTTTGGGTTATATTTCATCGTACAAGAGCCAAGCGGATACATTCCGGATTCTACACAAAAATTCTTATCACTTAACTCTTTATAATGACGCATAACTTCTAATTCACTTAATTGTGGAAGTCCAATTATGTCACTACGTAAAAAATCAGAAGAAATTCCTTCTGCTTTTATATTATCTTCTCCTATATTAACCCCGCCTACACTATTAGATTTTTCAAATATTACTTTCATTTTTCTTCCTGTTTTAGTAATTCCTTACGAACTTTATCTAGAGCATTTTGAATAATTCTTGAAATCCTTGACTGCGAAATATTAAATTCGACTGAAATATCTTTTAGTTTTTTATCATGGAAGAATTTTGCTTCTACCAGCGCTTTTTCTCTCTCCGGAAGGTGTTGAATTGCCACAACAATCCTATCTTTTAATTCTGTAAATTCGGCTTGTTCTTCCGGTGACATAGAATTATCTTTTATAATAACAGGATTTTCTGCATCTGCCATTTCTTCAACAGATAATATAGATTTATACACTGTTTCTCTAATTTCAGAATTATTTACCGGCGTATTATTTTTTAAGGTATACCACTTATACCGTCTCCTAATTTCATTTCGGATAGCCCATTTTATTGCCTTTGTAAGATAGGCATTATTATATAATTCAGGATTTTTATTATTTAGAATAATATACACAGTATGAGTTGCTAAATTAATAATTTCCGGGTATTCAATTAATCCATAAGAAGATATTTTTGAAAACTCTACTTTGGAAACTGTTTCAATTAAATTAGTGTATTCTTTTAAATTAAAATTAATATTTTTTTTCGTACCTACTGTGCCATCCATATTTAAATCATATCAAAAAACATTTTCTTTTACAAATAATTTAAGCCTTTACAACCGATTTTTCAAAAATATCTACAAATTCAAATTTTACTGAGTCAAAAAGTCCTTTATCAGTGATTTTTAGTTCCGGAATAACCGGCAGAGATAAAAAGCTCATTGACATAAACGGATCATCAATATTACAACCAATTTTTTTTGCAGCTTTATTTAATTGCATGCTTTTTTCAATAACTGAATTTATATCTTCATCGGAGATTAACCCTGCAATTGGCAACGGCAGGTGAGCAAGAACTTTACCATTATCAACAACTATTTTCCCACCTTGAGATTTTATCAATTCAACTGCTGCTGTATACATATCAGAATCATTTGTACCAATAACAATCATATTATGTGAGTCATGTGCAACGGTTGATGCAATTGCTCCGGATTTAAGGTTAAATCCTTTTACAAAACCTTTACCAATGTTGCCGCCGGCCCTGTGACGTTCTATTACACATATTTTTAAAGTATCTGTTTCAATATTACTTTCAGCAAAATTATTAACAACATTAATTTTAGATTTAACAGATTTTGTTATTAATTGATGAGGAATTACTTCAATGGCTTTTACATTGTCAGATTTTGCCTCTATTTTGAAATCTTCATATTTTATCCATTTAACGTTTACAGAGCCCCTGACAGCAGGAATTTCGTTTTGAGTAATATCAGCAGTCAGCTTACCAGACTCTGCAACAAGTTTACCTTTTTTGAAAACTAAATCAGGTTTGAATGTTTTTAAATCAGGGAATACAAGGAAATCTGCTTTATATCCCGGAGCAATTGCCCCCAAATCCTGTATTTTAAAATATTCAGCTGTATTAAGGCTTGCCATCTGAATGGCTTTTATTGGCGAAACACCAGCTTCTACTGCCGTCTTAACCATAGAATTAATATGCTCAAGTAAATCTTCAGGATGTCTGTCATCAGTAACAAAAATACATTTTCTTGTATTTTTTTCTAATAATACTGGAAGCAGTGCATTCAAATCTTTTGCTGCAGAACCTTCTCTAATCATCAAGTACATGCCTTTGCGAAGTTTTTCAATTGCTTCGTCAGGGGTAGTACACTCGTGGTCTGAAGTTACTCCGGCGGCTATATACGCACACAAGTCTTTATCAGACAAACAAGGAGCATGCCCATCAATTCTTTTATTTTTTGACATTGCAAGTTTTAATTTTGCCATCACATTTTTATCATGATTTAAGACTCCAGGGAAATTCATCATTTCAGCAATTCCAAGAACCCATGGTTTATCGATTAAAAGAGATAAATCATAACTATTTAAATCGAATCCGGATGTTTCAAATGGTGTTGCAGGCACGCAGGAAGGAAGCATCATATAAACATCAAGCGGTAATTGTTGAATCGCCTCACGCATAAAACTTATTCCTTGAAGGCCAAGAACATTTGATATTTCATGAGGATCAATTATAACGGTTGTCGTTCCTGCAGGAACAACTGCTTTGGCAAATTCAGAAGGAAGAAGCATTGAACTTTCTATATGGACATGACCGTCAATAAATGCAGGGGAAAGATACGCTCCATTTATATCAACTTCGTTTTCACCACAATAATTTTCCCCTATCCCCGCAATAACGCCATCTGCAACTGCAACATCACCTTGATGAATTTCTTCGGATAAAACATTAACTATATTAGCATTTTTGATAACAAGATCAGCTTTTACTTTACCTCTTGCAATATCTATTATTTTTTCAACGTTTTTTTCTGACATAATAATCCTCTTATAACTATAAATTGACAGTATATTACCACATAAAACTTTATGTAACAACTTAATTTGTTAACTAATGTAACAATAGGTTTATATAAATAACAAAAAAAAATATTGACATGTTATTAACTAAATGTTGGATTGTATTAACAGAAAGGAAAAAATTTATGACAACATCAGTTTCAACAGCTATGCCACAACAAACTTATCCAGCTTATGATTTTCAACCAAGCTACAATGCTGTTCAATTAAATTTAAAACAACCTACATTAAACGTACCGCAATCACAACCAATGCCACAACCACAACAAGCTGAAGGTCAAAAAAGTTGGATTGCATAACACAATATTAACTTTTGTAAAAAGGAATCAGTTTAAATAGCAATTTTAAAACTTCAGTAGTCTTTATATAAATGTAGATGTAGAAGTTTAGGAAAGGAAATACTATGATACAAGCCCCGCAAAATTATGGGATGCAACAACCAGCAGTGCAACAACCGGCACGCAAACCTTCGTTTGCTCCTAGTTACAACGCAGTGCAAATCAACTTGGATACACCAACGTTAAATGCACCACCAGCAATGCCTTACTATCCGCCGGTTAATATGGAACCATACAAACCACAAGCACCTGTTGTCCCTCAACAAGATGCTCAAACACCAAATACACAAACTCCAGGTTCACAACAACCTGTAGAAGTTCCTCCACCGGTTTTAGATGGAAATAATACAACACAAGGACCTCAACAACCAAATAATGTTGACATAAAACCGGCAGATAACAAAGGACCTGAAGCATTAGCAGATGAGGCATTTAAAGGTTTGAGCAGTCCGGATTATGATGTTCAAGCTTTAGCAATGGAAGATATTGCCAAAAAAGGTTTAAATAAACAGGAAGATGTAATTCCATATGTTCAAGAAAATATCTTTGATAAATTGATTGATATTATGAATGTTGATTCTACAAATCTTCCTGGTCCAACAGAAAGACAACAAGAATTAAGAAACAAAATTGCAGAAAATGACAAAGCTATAGAAGATGCAACAAATGCAGGACAAGACCCTAAAAATGTCAAATTACCAAATCAATTAACCCCTGCAGAGGAAGAAGAAGCAATGAAGCTTTCTCCAATGGAACAAGTTGAACGTAATAAAGAATATGCGATGTTTACAACTGCAATATTACAAAAAACTTATGCAGATGAAATTCAAAAACAATCAGGCGATGTAGTTCCTGTAACAGAATTACCAGGTGCAAAAGCAATAATAACTACATTAAAAACAACAGATAATGCAGATTTAGCTGTATCAGCAATTGATGCATTAAGATATGTTCAAAGACCTGAGTACAAAGAAGACTTAACAAAAGTCTACACAATCGCTCAAAATGACGCAAGACCAGAAGTTGCAGATGCTGCAACACAAGCTTTAGCAAGTTTGAATGAGCCTCAACCTCAAACACAACAAACAGCTAAAACAGTTGAAATGCAACCTCAACAACAAACAAATCAAGCAGCATAATTAATATAATAATTCATAGTAGAAAATTTCCTTTCTAATAAAAAGACCTTGAATACTAATTCAGGGTCTTTTACTTTTAGTTATTACCGTATTTAAAACTATTTAACTTTCTTACATCCTTCATCGTACATATCAATTTTACCGTCAAAATCATTGTCAATACCATCAGAGCAAGAACCAAACGAATAAGCACTTTCAGCCGAAACATCATGATATAACCAGTAGTGATAAATTTTCCCCCACAGATATTCAAAGAATTTTCTATAAAATATTGCAGCATCAGAATTCTTAAGAACAATAAGATTTTCATCATTTTTAGTATTGCCCGAATGAGAAAAATTCATAGAAGCAATAACGACATATTTATCATCAATTATTATAGATTTTGAGTGAAGTTTTCCTGCATAATTTTCGGTTTTAACTAAAATACCATTATTTCTTAGAATTTTATGTTTAGAAGATTTACCTCTAGCATTAACAGCATCAATTATTATTTTAACATCAACTCCTCTGCGTTTTGCAGCAATTAATGCACTTGTCATATTTTTTTCTGTTATTAAAAATGCAGGGATATAAATATATTTTTGAGCCGAATTAATCAATGGTAAAATAGCGGTATGGATTGTATTATCAGAAGGAGAAAAATAAATTGATAAAACAGAATCACCTAGAATAATATTTTCTTTTGAAGGAATAATATGTTTGTCAGTATGAAATCCGGATAAAAACATCTGATTAAATTCTTGTTCATAAATTTTCGCAACCGATGGTGAATTTATAGTAATTACACTATTTGAATTAAAACCAGACATATCAGTAGGGCTAAGATTGGCAGAGCCTGTCATAACAATTTTTGAATCAAATATAAAGAACTTATCATGCATTATCACATTATTTCTATCAGTACTATTCGCAGGGATTAGTTTAGTAATAATATTTGTTCCTGAATATATATTATTGCCATTAATATCAGTATCATATACTAATCTAACTTTTACTCCCCGATTTATTGCTTTTTGAAGAGCATATTCAATTTCAGGAACTTTGTCATATCCGTATATTGCAATATCAATTGTTGATTTTGAAGTATTAATAAGAGACAGAAGTTCTTTTGAAATATTTGATTTACACTTATTTGAAGGTTTAAGATTGGTTGTATAATCAGTAAGCAATATTTTTATATAATCTGATTTAAAAACCAGAGGCGGCACAATTGGTACGGTTTTTACTGTTTTGAGAGTAGTAGTTTTATTTGATGTTGGAAAACAATATTTACAAGGAGACCCATTTTTTGAAACCTGATATTTTGAAATTATAACCGAATTTGAAGCTATGCAACCATATTTGCAGCTTAATCGGTGATATTTATGTGATTTTAAATTATAAATAACAAAATAAGTTCGTTTTACAATATCCAATTGTTTCTTAAATTTTTCAGGGTTTACCGGCATGTTATTATTAATCACAAATCCTGAATTTTTAATATTATTAATGTAAGTATCTAAGATAACAGATTTACCCAACAAATAATCTTCAGCATATTTATCAGCCAGATATCCAATCGCTAACACATCATCATAGTCTAAATTCATTGTATTAGCAACATCTCGGCATAATGTTTTATTTTTAAATGAAAGAACTTGTAACCCTAAATCGATATTTTTATGAGTATTTAATACTAAATTAGATGGTGTATTAACACTCATAACTTCAACAAATTTATTGGAATAATTATTATAAAATATAAAACATATTCCTGCTAATAAAATAATAACAATTGCATATATTTTTTTTATCATAATTTAAGTATTTCACCAGTACAAAGCTTTAGAATTGTACCATTACAATTTAATAAAAGTTCTCCATCATTAGAAATATTTTCTGCAATACCCTCAATTACAGAATGAGTATCATTAACTTGAATTTTTTTGTTTAAAAAATTTGTATACTGAATATATTCCTCTTTGATTAATTTAAATCCATTAACCATAAATTCATTATAATTCTTCCAAAATTCATCTAAAAATTGATTAATAAATAACTCTCTTTTAATTTGATATCCAACAATAAGATTTAATGCTGCTGCAGGTTTTTGAATTTCTGCTAACTCGTGTTCTGATGAATTAATATTAATTCCTATTCCAAGAGCGATTCCAGAGCATTTGCTGCCTTTAAAGACTGTTTCGGCAAGAATACCGGAGATTTTTTTATTATCTATCAATATATCATTCGGCCATTTTATTTCAGGATTCGCTCTGTATTTTTTTAGGATTCTGCATATCACAATGCTTGTATATTGAGTAATATTATGAAGGACAAAATTTGAAATGTCTTTTTCTTTCAAACAAATCGTCATATAAATATTTTCAGAACCTGTATTATTCCAGACATGATTAAAACGTCCACGGCCATGAGTCTGGCAAGATGTATAAACAACCGTTCTACTTGATAAATTATTTATATTATCTTTAACATAAGTATTTGTAGAGTTTACTTCTTCAAGATAAATTAAATTACTGTCCATGAAACAATTATACATCAAAGTATATCTATGGGGTCAACATCTATTGCTAGCCTAATGTCCTTTGGCATCGTAATTTTATTGAAAAATTTATGAACAAATGAATGGCCTTTTTCATGCAGCTTATTTTTGATTATAATTTGGAATCTATAAAAGCTGTTAAGTCGTTCAATTACACATGGAGAAGGCCCCAAAATAGATAAATACTCAGAAAAACCAAATTTATCCGTCATAGTATTCAAACGCATTGCGATTTCCATTGCCGATTTTTCAGCTCTGAAATTATTTTCGCAGCTTATTATAACCCTGATTATTTGACTGAAAGGAGGATAATCAAATTCTTCTCTTGCAGAAATTTCTGTATTATAAAATTTTTCATAATTTTGTTCTTTAGCACTTTCCAATGCATAAAAATCAGGATTATATGTCTGAAATATAACATCGCCGGTATAAGCACCTCTACCTGCTCGTCCTGCAACCTGAGTTAATAATTGAAAACCTCTTTCGGCTGCACGGAAATCCGGAAGATTAAAACTTGCATCAGCAGATATTACTCCAACAAGAGTAACATTCGGATTATCAAGACCCTTTGCTATCATTTGAGTCCCTACAAGAATATCAATTTCCCCTTTTTGAAATCTATTTAAGAGTTCAATATGAGCATTCTTTTTAGTCAAGATATCACTATCAATTCTTTCAACTTTGGCATCAGGATAAAGTTCTTTTATAAGCATTTCTATTTTTTGTGTTCCCATACCGGAATTTTTTATCGCATCAGAACCACAATTTGGACATTCATCAGGGAATGATGATTCTTGACCACAATAATGGCACTTTAATTTTTTGTCGATAGCGTGCCAAATCATAGGGATTGCACAATTAGGGCATTCTATAACATGACCGCAGGCTTTACATTGAGAATAAGTTGAATAACCTCTTCGATTAATAAGAAGTATTATTTGTTTTTTATTGTCAAGTGTTTCTTTGATTTCAGTTTGTAAAGGTTTGGATATAACTGATTTATAAGCAGCTTTACCATATTCTTGCATATTAATAACTTTTATTTTGGCCATAGGAGCATTATTATATCGTTTCAACATTTCAAATAAATTATTGTTATTTGATGCATAATAATAACTTGAAATATCCGGAGTTGCAGAACCTAATATAAGTGGAGCTTTATAATATTGTGAAAGTTTTTTGGCAATAGTTCTTGCATCATATCTTGGTGCCGGATTTGTTTGTTTATAGGCAGATTCGTGCTCTTCATCAACAATAATAAGTCCGATATTTTGCAATGGCGCAAAAACAGCAGAACGAGCCCCTGCAAGTATTTTTATTTCATTATTATAAAGTCTTTTCCAAACATCATACTTTTCTCCGTCAGAAATACTACTATGCCATATTGCAACATCTTCAATGCCAAATTTACGAGCAAGACGTTTAGTTAACTGAGATGCCAAAGCAATTTCAGGAGCCAAAAACAGAATATTTTTACCTTGTTTTATAACATCATCAATGAGTTTGAAATAGACTTCTGTTTTTCCGGATGCAGTAACACCGTGCAATAATATTGGATTAGGGGAGTTTAATTTCTTTTTTATTTGCTGGTAAACATTATCTTGTTCTTTAGAAAGCGTTGCCAGAGGTTCTTGTTTAATATCAGAAAATATTGATAAAGGATTTCTATAAATCTCATTTGTAGTAAATTTTACACATCCAATAGTTTCAAGTTTTTTCATTGTAGAACGAGTGGTCTTGGCAACTCGTTCAAAATCAATTAATGGAAACCGACCTGTTTGTTTTAATTTTTCAAGGATTTCAAGTTGTCTTTTGGTAGCACCTTCTGATTTTACATATTCGACAGAAAATTCAGTTTTAGAATTTTTATCAATTAGTTTCATTGGAATTGCCATATTTAGAACTGTTACAAAGTCACAGCAGTAATAATTGGCAACCCATTCCAATAATTTAAGGTATTTAAGGGAAAATAAAGGTGTTTCATCCAATATTTTACTAATTTTTTTTGCTTTTATAGATTCATCTAAATAATCAGAAAACCCGACAACAAAAGCATTAACTAATCCTTGGCGGCCAAACGGAACAAGTACGGCTTGCCCAATCTTAATTTTTTCTTTAATGTCATCGGGTATTAAATAACTGAATGTCTTAACACCTAATCCTTTTATATTTACAAGGACAAGAGCGTAATTCATATTATTCTTCCGACATAAATTCTTTCATTGCTTCATCAACAGCATCACGAAGGATATCAATTTGATCCGGAGTGAAAGTAACTCCCTTTTTCGTCGGAATCCAAGTTGAGCCGCCATCGTTTGTAAAAAATATTCTCATATTGAGATAACTTTTTCCATTGTATTCGCTAATAGAAATTTTTAAGTGCTCAGTATCACTTCTTTCAATAACAGCAAGTTCTTTTTCTTCTTTTGCCATAATTAATACCCTTTCTTAAAATGTACAAATTAAATTGTACACAAAAAAGGATTAATAGGAAATATTTTTTATAAAACTCTTATTAAGTGAATAATTTAAATGTAGCAGCAATATTATCTTTCGCAATTTGTTTTAAAGAATCAATTTCTGTTTGGATTGCTGACCGTTCTTCTTCTAATTGGTTTAGTTCTGTTGAATATTTTTTATCTTTTGAATCTATAGCTGCCAAATCTGCTTCATACTCACTATCTGCTTCCATTATTTCCTGATCATTACTTACTTCTCTTATACCAGGATTTGATGAAGCTGTTATAATATCAATTTCATTCGCAGTAGTATCAAATGTTGCTAATACAACTTGAGCGTTTTTAACCATACTACTTACCCAGCTTGAACTTTTTGCATTTGCATCATTTATTTCTTTACAACCGCCGGCAGACTGAATTGCATTAAACATGCGTTCATAATATTGACCTAAATCCGGATCTTTATATTCTGTATGAGTTTCTTTACTTTGTGAATTAAATGTAATAACATCATTACAATATGTTTGATAATTCTTCAGATTTGTTTCAACAGTTTCTTGATCATAACCTTCTCCTG
Source organism: Candidatus Gastranaerophilales bacterium (assembly GCA_944324835.1). GTDB lineage: Bacteria > Cyanobacteriota > Vampirovibrionia > Gastranaerophilales > Gastranaerophilaceae > UMGS1585. Next base: position 10,133 of record CALUXV010000002.1, on the reverse strand, counting down.
CTAAAAATGCATCTAAATCAGCTTGTGCAGCTTGACTTGCTTTTTCTGTTTCAGATTTTTTGATATCATTACCTATGACTTGAAGAGCATCACCTATATTTAGACATCCTTCAAAATTACTAACAGCATTTGTTACAGATGATTGATAAATATCTTTTGCAGTTCCGCCATTTAATTCATATTGACCGCCGTTTAACAACATTTTTAATTTCGTCGCATCATCAATTACATCTTTTTCTGATTCTACGGTTTTTTCTTCTTCTTTTGACTTATCGTAATTTATATATAATTCTTTATCGGGTAATGATATCGCAGTTAATGTTTCAACATTTTCAGGATTTGCAAAAATTTCATTAATATTAAAACTTGAAATAAAATCTAAAATTGTTGCTACATCACCGGTATAATAAGAAGTTCCTTTTAGTGTATTTATATTTGTTTTAAGTTCTGTAAATGAAGCAGGATTTGCAGGCAAATATGCTCCTGATACAGAATTTTGACTATAAGCCGAAATTGAAAATAAGGCATTGGCTGCATTATATAAATTTGTTTTATCAGGATACTCTACTCTGGATTTCATATAGTTATATTCTTCCGTAAACTCATTTGTATAAGGCATCACGTTCCAGCCTCTGTCAATATCGGCATTTACAACTTTTTCTGCTGCTATATATTCATCAGTATGAACATCTTTTGTATATTTAATGCCTAAATTATCTAAAAAGGCAAATAAGTCATTACCGGATCTTTCATAAACATCGCATATTTTAGTTGGCATATATAACTTGCCATCATTAATATCTTGTACGTAATAAATATTACCTGCAGCTTTATTCTCTGCATCATAACGCATTAAATTATTATAACTACCCTCAATCCAATGAACTTTGCCATTTGCATCATAAGTTCTAGTTTCTAATTTTGTAGCATCAAGAGCATTGATATATTTTTCATATACCCTGTCAGAATCATTAGCAAGACGCAGCTTTTGAGCTTGCAGATATTGAGCACGGCGTTCTACCGTATGCTGTCTTGCAGTTAAACTTAATAATCTTGCTTGTGATGCTGCTAATCCCATTTCTTAAGAATTCCTAATCCAAAATAAATAGTACGTACACCATGATTTACGGTATAGTATTTATTTATCTTTAGGAATAAAATAGAATTATTTACAATTCTTAATGTAATCAATTAGCCCTAATAAAGCGAATTCGTAAGACTTTTCTTTAAACCCTACAACCTGGCCGATAGAAACTCCGGATATTAATGATTTATGTCTAAATTCTTCTCGTGCATGAATATTGGTCATGTGAACTTCGACACTGGGTAAATTCTTCGAAGATATTGCATCTCTAATTGCAACACTTGTATGGGTAAAACCTCCGGCATTAATTATCATACCATCAGCATCGGTTAATTGAATTTTATCAATAATTTCACCTTCATGATTACTTTGAAAAGTTTCTATTTCAATACCTTGTTCATTTGCTAAACTTATAAGTTTAGACTCAATATCATTTAATGTTAAATTTCCATATTTTTCAGGCTCACGTACCCCTAACATATTAAGATTTGGTCCGTTCAATAAAAGTATTTTCATTTTCACCTCGGTTCTTATTCATGATAATATTATAAATATGAAAGATATACAAAATTTAACAGATAATAGAGGTGTTGAGATACAAAAAGTGGGAATCAAAGATATCGAATTTCCACTTGTAATTCAACGTAAAGATAAAGAAAATCAGGAAGTATATGCAAAAGTAAAGATGAGCGTTGCACTTCCATCTCATTACAAAGGCACTCACATGTCACGCTTTGTAGAATGTTTAAATGATTGGAGAGAAAAAAATCTTCTAGGGGTTGATATTGAAGGATGTGTACAAGATCTTATTGAAAGACTTGATGCTAAATCCGGATATCTCAAATTTTCATTTAAATACTTTATTGATAAAAAATCTCCTGTCACTAAAATATCAGCCCCAATGTGTTATGATTGTTCTTTTGAAGGGATTTTAAAGGATTATGGGGAAGAAGACGAAGAATATATATTCAAATTAGGCGTAAAAGTTCCTGTAACCACTCTTTGTCCTTGTTCGAAAGAAATCTCAGATTTTGGAGCTCATAACCAAAGAGCAATAGTATCCGTAAAAATATCATATGATAGAGATGAGCACATTTGGATAGAAGATTTGATTAAATTAATTGAAGATTCCGCTTCCTGCGGTCTTTATTCTTTATTAAAACGAGAAGATGAAAAATATGTAACAGAATATGCATACCAAAATCCTAAATTTGTAGAAGATGTATTAAGAGATGTTGTTATTGCTCTTCGGAACAATGATATAATTGATTCATTTGAAGTCGAATGTGAATCTATTGAAAGTATACACAATCATTCAGCATGGGCATATCAACAGGAAGGATAAGCATAATGTATAACAACAATAACGGCGGTCTTTATGGACCACCGTTTAAGGTTAGATTAGTTAATTAGGTTATATTATTGGATTTAAATTAGTATCCGTGAACTCTTTCTAATTCAGGTTTTTCATCAGATGCAACAAAGATACCAGTTATACCTGATATAATACCACCAATGATAGCACCGATTACAGCCCCTTTGCCGCCACCAATTTTAGCACCAACACCTGCACCGAGAATTGCACCAGGAGCTGCACCTCCAACCATTTTACCGGTATTTCTAATAGATTCTTTTCCTTCAACATCTTGGATTGAATTACCTGTCATATATGAAATTGTTTGTTCATCATCATTTTGAGTATAGAATCCCATAGAAATTGCTTTCTTGAAACCGTTTTCGAATACTCCGTCACCGTAAGTTTCGATATCTTCTCTCAGAGATGAACCGTTAACTTGTTCATAGTAATCAATGATTGCTGCTCTGATTGATTCTTCAGCATTGATTCTTTCTTCGTGAGTCAATAACTCAGTACCAACCTGTTTCTTGATAGTCTCAAATATTCTGTCAAATGTATCACAAGCAACGCGCATATCGTTATTGTGAATTGAATGATTCATAGTTTTTAATAAATTATTTAAGATAGAACTGCCTGTATTTAGACTGTATTGGTTACCGCGTTGTTTGAATACAAATTGGGTTTGTCGGTCAGATGAGTTGTCATAGATGTCATACATACCATTGGTCCATTTTTTGGAATTATCAACAATTTTGTCAACGTTGTTGAACCAACCGCCCATCATCATAGGATTCATCATTCCCATTCCCATCATACCCATACCAGGCATCATCATTCCTGTTGCTATACCAGTTGGTGTTGTACCCATTGCTCCTGCATAAGGAGTTCCAAATATTGAATGTTCAGATTCTAAATACTGACTCAACATTGGTCTATTTAAAAATTGAAATGCCCCTTTGGCTTCCATATTAGGATTCGCCTTTGGAACTGTTATAGATACGTCTGACATACAAACCTCCCGGTATAACCTAACCTTAAATAATTTAAATCTAACCTTTACTCTTATATAAAGTTTTTTTATCCTTTAAAATTGACTTTATAATTTAGTTTTGTTAACAAATGTTTACAAAAAATAATTTAATAATAAACCTGCTACCAATAAAGTAGCAGGTTTATTTGTTTAATTTTAAGTAACTTTTATCTAAATTTTCGCATCATTTGCATCATTTTTTTCATTCCTAGAGCAGGATTCATACCTTTAAATTTTCCAATACTCTTTTTCATATCAGACATACCTTTCATCATTTGGCGCATTTGACTAAACTGATTTAAAAATAGATTCAAATCATGTAATGATATTCCTGAACCTTCAGCGATACGCCTTTTTCTACTTGAATTTAACAATTCTGGATGATTTCTTTCTTGAGGTGTCATACTATTTATCAAAACTTCTATCTTCTTAAACTGTTTTTCTCCTTCGTGTGAAATTTTTTCTTTATCATCTTTTGAAATATTTATTCCAGGAATCATCCCAAGAATTTGATCAATAGAACCTAGCATTTTCATTTGCTTTTGCATTTTTAAGAAATCATTGAAAGAAAACTCCTCTTTTTCCATTTTCTTTTCAAGTTCTTTTGCTTCTTTTTCATCAAAAACTTCTTGAGCACGTTCAACAAGTGATACAATATCTCCCATTCCAAGTATTCTTGTAGCCATTCTTTCAGGATAAAAATCTTCTAACGCATGGAGTTTTTCCCCGGTTCCAGTCAGCTTTATAGGTTTTCCTGTACAATATGCAACAGACAATGCAGCACCACCTCTTGAATCACCATCAAGTTTAGTTAAAACAAGTCCAGTAATATTAAGTTGAGAATCAAATGTTTCTGCAACATTAACTGTTTCTTGTCCGGTCATTGCATCAATCACAAGTAATTTTTCTTGCGGGCTGAATATTCTGTCAATTAATAACAACTCAGCCATCATATCAGTGTCAATTTGTAAACGCCCTGCGGTATCAAGAATAATTGTATTAAACCCATTATCTTTTGCATAGTTAATTGCATGCGATACGATATCCTGTACATTTTTATTTTCATCTTCAGAATATACTTCTACTTCTATTTGTGAACCAAGTGTTTTTAATTGAGCAATAGCAGCAGGTCTATAGACATCACAAGCAACAAGTAATGGATTACGCCCTTCTTGCTTAAGTTTTACTGCTAGCTTTGCAGAAGATGTTGTCTTACCTGAACCTTGCAGCCCGAGCATCATTATAATATTAGGATGCCCTTGAAGATTCAAAGGAGAAACATCTTTTCCCAAAAGATTAATAAGTTCATCATTAACAATTTTTACAAGTTGCTGAGAAGGATTAATACCTTGCAACACATTTTCACCTTCCGCACGATCCTTAATACTTGAAATAAAGGATTTTACAACTCTTAAATTAACATCTGCCTCTAAAAGTGCTCGACGAATTTCTCTCAAAGCATCTTTCATGTTTTCTTGCGTAAGTTCTTTTTCTTTTGCGGTATTTGCAATAATACTCTGCAATCTATCTGACAACGATTCAAACATATATTTCCCTTTTATTAGCTGTTTAATTTAACATAATTTACTTTATCCCATCTTAAATCTAAATATTTTATATTTTTATCTAGAAGTTTTACCTGAGGTAATAGTGATGGAAGCCTATTTAGACGTCTTGTTGTTTCCTCAAAATTGACATCGTCAACAGGACCTAGTCTTAATAAGACTGATTTAAGTTTAACATAAACATCTCCCGGAGTCCTTAAATCAATATATTCAATTGGCTCATCTGCATAATATTCAATCGTTTTAGCGAGTTTTCTTATATATAAAAGTTTTGGTTTATCCCATTTTCTATAATCGTCATCTTTTGTACAATATGCAAGAACTTTAACTGTTTTATAATTGGCTCTTAAAGGCATATATTCATGTCCAATAAGCTTTCCATCTTTGGTGAAATAACCTATTGGTTGAACTTTTTCATTTGGAGCAATTAAAATAGATGGTACACGCTCTTTTATAATAATATCCAATCTTGCAGGGAACCAAAAACGTCTGACATAAACATCTTGTATTGGTTCAAGTTTTAGTATACTTTTTTTAATTTCGTCAGTTTTGATTAAAAAAATTGCTTTATCTGGTATTTCTATCTGCCTGATTGCAGCCAGTATTTTATATGAAGGAACTATTTTATTATTTGAAATTTTTAATGATGGACTATTTATTCTTGAAAAAGTATCCTGAGGTAATCTCCAGCTTTGCATGTAAATAACGTGATAACATAAATACGCAAGTCCAACAATTAGAAGGAGTCGTAAAATTATTCGAAAAGTTTTTATTCGTCTTTGTGTGTGACGTATTTTCCGCTTTAATTTTGACTGCCTTAATCGTCTTTTTATATTATATTTATTTATTTTTTTTATTTCTTCATCAGACATTATTTATTTAAACCTGCACTTTGTAGAATGACTTCAACAAGTTCATCATAAGACATTCCCATAGCAGCTGCTTGTGCCGGTAAATCGCTCGTATCAGTCATTCCAGGACTTGTGTTAACTTCTAATATATAAGGAACATTATCCGCAATAAGGAAATCAACTCGGCTAACACCTGAACAGCCGCAAGCTTTAAATGCTGCCATTGATACTTCTTTAACTTTTTTAGTCATTTCATCGGAAATTTCTGCAGGAATAATAAAATCTGTCATTCCTTTGGTATATTTTGCTTCGTAATCATACCATTCTGTATGCGGTCTGAATTCCAAAATCTCTGTCGCAAATGTTTCGCCATCCTTTTCAAGAATTCCTACAGTGGCACTTATCCCTTCTAGATATTCTTCAAGCATAATATCTTGCTTGTATTTTGATGCTTCGAATACTGCTTTTACAAGTTCATCTACATCATTTACTTTTGCCATTCCAAGACTTGAGCCTTCGGATACAGGTTTTACCATAATAGGAAAATTTAATTCATTAACTTTATCGTATAGATTATCGCCTTTTGTTATCAAAACTGATTTGATAAGAGGAAGTCCGGCAGAAGAAAGAACTTTTTTAGTATATTCTTTATTCATACATAAAGCACTGGACATAACTCCGCAACCGGTATAAGGGATTTTTAAAAATTCAAGAACGCCCTGTATACATCCATCTTCTCCGTATTTACCGTGAAGAGCATTATAAGCATAATCAAAACCATTTAAATCTTCTGCAATATTTTCTGTAACCTCAACAAGTTTTGAATTTTTATAACCTAATCTTTGAAGTGCCTCATAGCAGTTTTTGCCTGAACGTCTTGAAATTTCGGCTTCTGATGATAATCCTCCGCATAATACGGCTATTTTTGCGTCTTTTTGTACAATTCCTGACATATTTCTTCCTCGTGTTTATTCATTTTCCCGATAAATCTTATTTCCGGAACAAGCTCTATCGTATACATATTTTTAACTTTTTTATACATTAAATACATTAATTCTAAGATATCTTCTGATGTTGCATCTCCTTTGTTGATAATAAAGTTTGCGTGTTTTTGCCAAACAGCAGCTCTGGGAAGATCAAAATCCTTTACTCCGGCTTTATCTAAAAGCCTGCCGGCTGAATCATGTTCAGGATTTTTGAATACACTTCCTGCGTTTGGATAATTCAGAGGCGGCTGAATATTTTTTCTGAATTCAAGATTTCTATCCATCAATTCTTTTATTGTTTTCTTGTTTTCTTTTCTTAAATCAAATTCTGCACCCAGCGCAATATATCTCCCGCTCTGCAGTATTGAATGACGATATCCGAATTCCATCATGCTGTTATCAAGGTATACAACATCATCCTTTTCTTTGTCATACAAGCAGGCAAGCGAAAGTGTATCTGATATGGACTGGCTGTGTGCTCCTGCATTCATGAATATATTTCCGCCGACAGAGCCCGGAAATCCAATCATAAATTCAAATCCTGTAAGACCTGCATCAAGAGCTTTTTGAGCCAATAAAGGCCCTTTAACACCACATTCTGCAACTACTTTTGTCCCTCTAAATTCCATCCTGTTCATCTTTGTTGTACAGATAATAGTTCCGTCATACCCTTGTGATGAGAATAATACGTTAGAACAGCTTCCGAGAATAATATAGTCTTTTTCAGTTTTAATAAGATGTAAAAATTCAGTTTGCGTTTTCGGGAAAAAGATTTTTTTTACTGTTCCACCGATTTTAAAACTCGTAAGATTTTTTATCTCAAAATTTTCTTTGAATTCTATATCCACTGGTGTTCCTCTTTCGCTTTTTTAAGACATTTTGCCAGATTAGTAATAGTACCAGCCCCTAACCCGATTACAATATCATCAGGTTTAAGTGTCGGTAAAAGTTTTTCTGCAACATCTTGAATAGAACCTTTAATATATTCAGCATTTTTAAGTTCTGATGTAAATTTTTCTGAATCAACACCTTCTATCGGATCTTCTGATGCCGCATATACATCTGTTACAATAATTCGGTCGGCTGATGATAATGCAGATTTGAAATCTTCCCACAATGACTGAAAACGTGTATATCTATGAGGCTGGAATACGGCAACTACATTTCTTTGAGTATAAGAACGCATTGCGGAAAGAGTTGCCCTGATTTCGGTTGGGTGATGTGCATAATCATCATAAACTGGAATACCGTCAATAGTCAGCATTTTTTGAAATCTTCTGCCCATTCCGGAAAATGTTTCAAAATGTTCTTTTAAAAGAGATACATCAACACCTGATTCATTGCAAGCTGCAAGAACCGCAAGAGTGTTATAAACATTGTGTTCGCCGGGAAGTATGATTTTTACATTTTCTAAAAGTAAATTATTGTTATGGTAAACATCAAACGTTGTATAACCGTTTGCAAAGTTTACATTTTTTGCCATATATTCAGCTTCATCAAGCCCGAAGGTTATAAAATTGTATCCTTTTAATTTAAGATTTCCGCTATTATCATTATTTATAAGGATTTTGGCATCATCTCTTAAATTCGCTAAAAACTCTTGGAATGTTTCAATAACTGAATCAAGACCATTTTTATAAAAATCAAGATGATCGGCCTCAAGATTATTGATAACAGCAATATCAGGCCTGTATTTTATTAGTGTACCGTCACTTTCATCCATTTCTGCAACAAAAATATTTCCTTCATTATCAAAATTGGCATTTGTATGTATATCAGGAATTATCCCCCCAACGACATATGACGGATGAAGATTTGCTTTTGTCAAAACATATGAAGCAAGCCCGCTTGTTGTTGTTTTACCATGAGTTCCTGCAAATCCAATAAACTTTTTATCCGTACGAGAAATTTCAGCTAACATATCTGAACGGTGATAGATTTTACACCCTAATTCTCGTGCTCTTATAAGTTCCGGATTATTCATTCGAATAGCTGAACTTATAACGACAACAGAATCACAAGGTACATTTTCTTTAGAGTGCCCTATATAGATTTTTGCACCCATTTCTTTTAATTCCTGGATATATTTACTCTCAGATATATCCGAGCCAGTAACCTCAAACCCTTGCTGTAAAAGGTACTTTGCAAGTCCGCTCATCCCGACTCCGCCAATTGCTATGAAATGGTATTTCTTATTCACGGTTAAAACTCCTTTGTCAAAGAAAATTATATTACAAAGTATGTTAATATAAAAGTATGTTTGAATTATTATCAATGTATCTTGAATTTCTTGAACTAGAAAAAGGATTATCTGAAAATACCATAGATGCATACAGGCGTGATATTGAGTATTTTTTTGAATTCTTAGAAAATATATACAGTCTTGATGATATAAACCGGCATGATATAAGCCGATATATCAAATATCTTAAAGAAATGAAATATGCAACATCTTCTATTACAAGAAAAATCTCATCAATAAAATCATTTTTTAAATGGGCATGTATGACTGGTAATGCAAAAGGGAATCCAACACTTACCATCGAAATACCTAAACGCCCTAAACTATTACCAAAAGTAATGACAATTAAAGATATTGAAGAAATGCTATCACATAAGTTATCAAAACTTCAAGCTGTTATTTTGGAACTTTTATATAGCTGCGGATTTCGAGTATCCGAACTAGCGAATTTAAAATTAGAAGATATAAACTTGGATTCAAATTATATATTATGTACTGGGAAAGGAAATAAAGAACGCTTAGTACCTATTGGTAGGAAGGCAAAAGAAAAAATTAATACATATCTACCAGAGCGCGAATTATATATTCTCAAAAATAAAATAAATACTAACAATTTTTTGATAAACGAAGAAGGACGAGAAATAAATAGACAAGATATATATAACCTTGTACATTCTCAAGGAGCATTGATTCATAAAAACATTTCCCCACACACGCTGCGTCATAGTTTTGCAACACATTTACTCGAAAATGGTGCTGATTTGAGAATTGTACAAGAACTTTTAGGTCATAGTGACGTAGCAACAACTCAGTTATACACACATATAAGTAAAAAGAGATTAAAAGAAGTTTATTTTAATGTAAATAATACATAATAAAATTATTCCCTTATATTACATTTACCCCTTTCCCAAATAAAAAACCATCTTTCGATGGTTAAAAATTTGATTATAGGGAAATTTTAGAAGAACTCTGTTCAAAATGATAAAATATCATTTTGAATAGAGGCAGGTGAGTC
>CALUXV010000001.1 GCA_944324835.1 Candidatus Gastranaerophilales bacterium | reverse complement strand
AATAAATTTGGACTTTTACAATTTAATATGGGGATGTTCAGGATTTGACAGGATGTTCGGTTTAAATGGGTTGCGGGTCCGGGCGCTGTTCCCGGTTATCAACGAGCAAACTAAATTAAATGCTACAGATAACGTTGTAGTTGCTGATTTCTCTAGAGCTGCTGCTCGTAGAGCTGCGTAGAGCTTAGCTCCGCATTCAGCCTCTCATAATACTCCAGCTTGCCGATATTATGGGACAATCATGCAAGACGCAGTATGATGATAGTAGTAGTCATATCAAGTTTACTACCGGAGGTTAGTCTTCCGCAAAAAGGCTTTGACTGGGGTTTTGGTTTAGTAAGTTTCCAGCCTTAGTTGAGATAAATAATTTACTACACTCGTAGAGATTTATTTAGATCCATTTTGGACGTGGGTTCGATTCCCACCATCTCCATTTGTTTTACTAAGGCTGGACTTACTTTCTGACCTATTTAAATTTTTATTATGTCCATTCTGTGTCCATTTAGTATGATAATTCATATAGTTAGGATTTAATTCAATAAGGCTGAAAGTATTGATTTTACGTTCAATAGAGTCTAAAAACGGGGGTTCGATTCCCACCATCTCCATTGGTTTAAATTTTGATTAATACAGTAGTAATTTAAACACATGTAAGCAGAAAGTAATAATTATAAAGTTTAAATACTTGCTAATTGTTCAACATTTGCATAATCTTTTAATACATCTATCTTATATTTTTCTTGTTTCTGTACAGTACAAAAATCATTAAATTGAGTTATAACCCACAAATGTTTTTGTACAATTTTAAAATTTTGTTCATATTTACAAATCCCAAGAATAGCTTTCCGTATTTTTTCAAGAGCAATTCTCTTTCCAGGAGGTTTATAAATTATCCTAAATCCATCTATACAATAAATTAAATCATCACCAACAGCTAAACTAAAATTCTTCCTAATCATATCATCAACGAGTGATAAAATTCCAAATACATCAAAATCAACAACAACTCTCGGATAAATAGCAATTTGAGATTCCAATTGATATGCTTTGATTAATGCTTTTCCTGAAACAAAAGTATTATCAATATATAAATCTCCGATTGTAATCCCGCCTCTGACTAAGAATCCGGCTAACAATGATTGATGTAAATAAGCTGATACAAACAAAATGAAATTGAAAACTTGATACACAATATTTTCTGAGATAATTTCTTGAGCAAAAACGATATTGTCAGAAAATATTTGTTGTTTTATAGGTGTCAGTCTATTATTATCGATACAATTATTGATTTTATGACAATTTTGTTCAGCTTTTTCATAAATAAATTTTAATTGATTAATAAATTCCGTATCACCACGGCAAATTCTCTTTTTGGCTCCTAAAAAATCAAGATAGGCTATTATGTGTCTTGTTTCTTTTGTTTGTTTTTCCATAATAATCATATTAGCACAATTTATTAATTCCAGCGGAATTAATAAAACGAAGTTAATCCATCCGCTCTCATCCCATGAAAAAAGACCCCGAAGGGTCTAAAAATTCGGAAAAGGTGAAGGACTCCGCCTAAAATTGATTAAATATCAATTTTAGGAAGGAGGGACTCGAACCCACTGGGTGAGAACCCACCCCGAATACAGAAAAACCACCATTAACATGGTGGTCTAAAAATTCGGAAAAGGTGGGATTGTCTTGGTCGTTCGCATTAAACGAGTCTCCGGTTTTTGCTTCAAAGAATTACATTCTTTTTGCAAAAGACCTCCGCTCTCTGCTCACTCCCGCTCGAACCCAGACAAAGCTCTGCTTTGTAGGGTTCTCATCCCATGAAAAAAGACCCCGAAGGGTCTAAAAATTCGGAAAAGGTGGGATTCGAACCCACGGTGCAGATTACTCCACACAACACCTTAGCAGGGTGCCGCCTTAAGCCTACTCGGCCACTTTTCCAAGGCATTATTTTCCTTCCTTTATCCTATCATGAATACTTTATTTTGAAAAGAACTTTTATAAAAATTACACCGGCTCCGCTTTTTAGTTCCTGTGGGCTTCGGCTTACGCCTTGCAGCCCAGTCCTACGTCACCATTGTAGTGTGAACTCTGTTCGTCTTGCTCATTGCAAGCCGTTACCGGTTTACACCGGCTTCGCATTGCAAAATAAAAGCGAACCGAAGTTCGCTTAAAATTACTCTCAACTATCTTACTAAATCGTTAGACCATGATTACTTAACCGCTACCAGTTTCGTTTGAACTCCGACTTCAGCGTTCATACGTCTGGCATTTGCTATTGCTGAGGCACGCCGTTTTTTTGCACCTCTGAGTATATATTCTACGCCACTGAAGGTATTACAAGTAGGTGTTTCAACTTTTTTTAACATATACTATCCTTTCTTTTGCCTGTAGTTTACTAATCGGCATTTTTTTTGAAATCTTTAGGTTTTTAATCTGATTTTTAACAAAATTTTACATTTAAATATAAAAGTTAATAAATAATAAATCTTTGGAAAATCAATAATAGCTTGAATTGTTAAAAATTAGTATATACTTTTGTAACACAAATTATCTAAAAAGGGTTTACATTTTAAAAACATGTGTAATAATACAAGTATAAGGATATACAGACTCGGGGACACGGAAAAGTACATTACCCACAATTGTAACGTTGTCATTTTTTCAAGGTAGAAAAGGATTATTTACCTGAAAAAGAATTAACGCTATGAATTAAAAAATAGGTTGTAAATTACAAAGGAACGTAATCAACCAAAACTAAAACTGTTAAGTGACTCATGCGAATATGTGGCACATGCTGTGTGGCGGCTGTATTCGGAGTGTTACCCGTTGCGTTAGAAATTGAAAGGAGTATCAATTTATGGCACTTACGATTAACACAAACATGGGGTCATTGCTTGTTCAACAAAGTATGGCTTCTGCAACAGACAGGTTAAATCAAGCAATTGAACGTATGACAACCGGTTACAAAATTAATTCTGCAGCAGATGATGCCGCCGGTTATTTTGTTGCCAGAACAATGCAAGTTCAGTTAAGTTCAAATTCTGTTGCTCAAGATAACGTTGCAATTGGCACCAGCTTGTTGTCAACTGCAGAAAGTAATTATGACTTAATTACAACCCACTTACAACGTATAAGAGATTTGACTGAACAGGCAGCAAATGGTACATACGGTGAAGATTCCATTGAAGCAATTAAATCAGAAGTACAAGCACGTATGCAAGAAATTGACAGGGTTGCAAACAGCTGCGAATATAATGGTATTAAATTGATGGACGGTTCTCAAACTAATGGTATTAATATTCAATGCGGTATTGATTCTACAGCCAATAGTTCAATTATGCTCGAGGCAGATTTATTTGGCAATAGTATTGTGAGTGTCTTGACAGGTACTACTTTCAATGCATTCTTAGATTATTATGTCGCAGGCGGACAAAATTATAACGATGCTCTTGATGCTATTGACCAAGCTATAAACACTGTTACAACAAGACAAACTAGAATTGGTGCATACCAAAATAGATTGGAATCAGCAGGAGATGCTTTAACAGTTCAATTTGAAAATACAACATCATCATTATCTACAATCAGAGATGCGGATGTAGCAGAAGAGTCTTCTTCTTATATTTCTGCACAAATTTTACAACAAGCATCTGCTACATTATTAGCAACTGCAAACCAAACTCCATCAATTGCATTGAACTTATTATAATAAATAAAATACGATACGCAATGATACTTTTTTATACGGGAAAATGCAGCCGAAAGATTATCTTTCGGCTTTTCTTTTATAATTTGCATACAGTTAATGTAAACGGATATTTTTTTATTTCTGCAATTGTTAATTTAATTAAATTCTCCGGATTTAATGGATCTTGTAGTGATACGATTTTAGCCTTTTTATCATATCCTAATATCCCAAACGCATGAACAGGAATTAATTTCCCATCAAAAGACTTGTTATATGTATCTAAAAGAGTTTTTTCTTCTTTATCTTTTGTTGTCATAATTCCAAGAAACATATTATCTTTATTTGCATATTTTTTTATCATAGATATTTGTTTTGTTGTTTTATCAAGATTTATAATTTTAGGATTCCATTCAGGATTAATTGCTAAAAGAGCTTGTGTTTGTGAGCCGCCATTTAATCCATCCATAATAGTACAAAAACCTGTCATTTCATTAGCGTGATGAAAATTATTTGTTGCGCTTAAGCTTTTTGTTAATGCGATAGCTTCTTCAAGCATTTGTAATCCTTTAGAACCGGAAAGTTGGTATTCGTGTTTTTGAATAGTTTTTGAATCCGGAAATAATACATCTGTTTGCGGAAGTTTAACATACATATCATCCCAGTCTTGTCCAAATTTACGATAAATTGCTATTCGTCCATTAGTTTTTTGCATTAGAGTATTTATTGTCGATACCAACCAACAATCGCCAAGATATTTACCTTGTGTAGCACTTGTTTGATTAGCGGGGAATAAATCTTTAAATTTTTCATGAGTAAGATTAAGTGCTTCAAATTTGCCATTATTATTTACATAAGTTGTTCCATTGATTCCTAATGTTTTACCGTTTTCAACTGAAATCACTATATTTTTCTCTTTAAAACTATCGTCACAAAGAACATCAATAGTTTTATTTTTAGGTTTAAACAATGAAGTTATTTTATGAAATAATCCAGTATTCTTGATTGGTTTATTGATAAAATTAACTTTAGGAGTAAAACCACAATCTATTTTTTTTACATAATTGTTATATGGGATATTTATTGTTGCGATAGTATTTGCTGATAGTTTCATATTTATTTAAAAGATGTAAATAAAAAAATTGCTATGAAACTATTTTTTTTCTAAATCCTTTATTATTTGCAATTAATCTGTTAATAGATTTTATTTTTGTAATTAATGTATCTAAACTTTCGTTATTTTTATCCGGGTAAATTTCATATTCTTTTTTATGCAATTCATCGGTAATATTTGGCATAATTACGTTGGCTCCGGATTTTAATGCAATGATTCTACCATTTGGATGTATAGATTCCATAGCGGTCGTTGCCGGAATGTTAATATCTTTTAAAAGAATTCTGGTTATGGCCATAACTCGAATTGATAAATTCAAATTTTTTATCAAATCAATATTTGAATTTCCAAGCGGAGTACCCGGATGAGGAATAAAAGGACCTATTCCTATCATATCGGCATCAAGTTTTTTAAAAAACAAAATATCATCGGCAAGTGATTCAATTGTTTGATTTGGTAATCCTACAAGGCATCCGGTACCGGTTTCATAACCAAGTTCTTTTAAATTGTAAAGACATTCCATTCTGTGTTCAAAAGACATATTAGGGTGCAGTGTTTTGTATAAGTTTTTATCTGTTGTTTCAATCCTTAAGAGGTATCTGTCAGCACCTGCATTTTTATAATCTTTGTATTCTTGATATGTTTTTTCTCCAATGCTAAGCGTTACAGCAACATCCAATGATTTAATTTTTTCTATAATCTGGCATAAAGTTTTAGAATTAAAATAATTATCTTCTCCGGATTGAAGAACAATAGTTTGTAATCCCGCATTTTTACCAATTGTTGCCAAATTAATTATTTCTTCTTTAGATAGTCTGTAGCGGTTTATATTATGGTTCTCATATCTTAAGCCGCAATAGAAACAAGTTCTTGAACAAATGTTCGAAAATTCGATTAATCCCCTCAGGTGAATCTCGTCTCCGACGTATTGTTTTCTAATATTATTGGCTTTAATTAATAAATCAGAATTATCAGATTTTAATGTGTTTATTATTTCTTCTTTATTCATAATAAAATTATATATTAAATGAATTTGAAAATAGTTGGTTTAGTATATTTTAACTAACAAAATGAAAAAACTAAAATTGAAGGTTGTAATAAAACTTAATATTTATTGTAGATATTATGTATAAATTATATAATTAATATACTGCTATCACTATTACAATAGGTCGACGTATGCTTAATCGATTTTTATCGTTTAATTTAAGTATATATATGTATTATTTTTCAAATAATGCATATATACACTTTTGCAAATTCGGGGGGGGGGTAAAACCTAGTAGCAGTGCGGGTTTTGGTATATATCAAGCGCGCGTTAAAGTTGCGAATCTGATTTATAAAATATATTCTTGTTTGAGCAGAGGTAGTATTTATGATTAGTATTAATACTGATATTGGCAGCCTTTTGCTTCAAAATACCTTGAATAATAATACAATAGGTTTAAATAATTCTATTGAGCGGATGACTACAGGATATAAAATTAATCATGCAAAAGATGATGCAGCAGGTTTTACGGTTTCAGAAAAATTATCAAGCAAGATAGATTCTATGTTAAAGGTTCAGGAAAATTCAGAACATGGGATTGCACTTTTACAAACTGCAGAAGGAGGATTAAATAATATTTTAGACTTATTACAACGTTTACGTGATTTAGCAGAGCAAGCGGCAAATGAAGTTTATGCAGAAGATTCTCGTATTGCAATGCAGGCAGAGGCTGACCAAATAATAGAAGAAATACAGCGCATAAGGAATAGTACAGAATTTAACGGTTTGAACTTATTCGAAGGGAAACAAGAAGGAGATAGCGGTGTTACAACATTTAGTACAAGAAGTGTAATACTTAGAAATTCTCATATAAGGTTAAATACAAATCAAATAAATGATAGCAGAAGAAATATTCTACAACTAACAAAAACATTATCTCCAAGAGTATCAAATATAGAAGGAGCAGAAGATTTTGGTGCAAATGAGACACGAACAATAACAATAGATGGTATAGATTATACCGTTCAAAATCGTCAATCAAGTGCGCAAACATTGTCATATACAAAAGACACAGCAACTGGAGAAATTACTTTTATAGGTAATTATTTTACAATAAGAGGCCAAACTGATATAAGACATAATATACTAATCAAGGGGCGGCAAAACATGGTGTACGGTGGTGATTTAGAAGATACATTCCGTGTCTTGACCGGTAGTTCATCAAATACTATTTATGGAGGCAATGGTAATGATAATATAACAATTGATTCAGGAGGAGGTGCGAGTGCTTATGGACAAGACGGAAATGATACGATTATTAATAATAATGGAGGTTATACTTTAGATGGCGGCAATGGAGATGACAATATAAATACTGTTTCTGGAAGTTCAATATATGGGAGAGTTGGAAACGATACAATTACTATAAGAGGGAATAACAGTACTGTATACGGAAATGAAGGAGATGATACTTTTGTTATTACATCCGGTTCTAACAATTATATTAATGGCGGAGATGGAAACAATTCTATTACGGATAATGGAACAAATACTCAAAAAGTAAATGTACCAGGGGCGAATATTTATGAAATAACATTGGCTGGACGGCAGACTATTACACAAAATATTAATGGAATAGATTATGAAATAGTAAATAATTCTGCAAGTTCAAGTAACTTATCATACCGAATTGAATCAAATGGGGCGATTAATTTTATGAAAGGTACTAATTTTACAATAAGTGGGGATGTTACAAAGGCGCATAATGTTATTATTTCAATAAATAGTATAACTTTTAACGGAGGAAATTTAAGTGATACTATACGGATAACCGGAGCAATAGCAACAGTGCATGCGGGGGGCGGAAACGACATAATAAATTTAACGGGGCAATATCATAATACAATTTATGGTGATGGCGGAAATGACACCATTAGTGCAACAGGCGGTAACCGCCAATATTTAAATGGCGGAGAAGGTGATGATACTATAACGACTAGTGCAACAAATAGTTTTGTTTATGGAGAAAATGGAGATGATCATGTTGTGAATTCTGGCAGAAATTCAACAATTTATGACAATTTCGGCAGTAATACAATTACTAACAATTCTACAGGTACTATGATATATGGGTTTGGAAACAGTGATAATGTAGATGCTGCTGTAGAATTCGGAGCAAATGAAACTAAGTCGGTAACTATTAATGGTAAAATCTATGAAATAACAAATAATTCAACTAATCGGACGGCAGTATTGTATTCACATAACCCGGTAACAGATGAAATAACCTTTTCTGCGTATCAAGCTACAATTAGAGGCGAGTCAAATGTTGTCCATAATATTAATCTATATGGAGGAAGAACCAATTTTTATGGAGGGAATCTGGAAGATAAAATAAATATTTATACTATGGGCGGAAATATATATACATACGATGGGGATGATAATATTATTGTTAATGAAGGTCAATCGGCTGTTTATTGTGGTAATGGAGATGATAATATAGAATTGAATTCTTCATCTGCAGTATATGCTGAATCTGGAAATGATACTATTACCGCAAATGTTTCGATTGCACATAATATAGATGGCGGAATTGGTGATGATACATATAATTTAAATAATAGAGTTACATCTCAAGTAGATGCCGGCGGTAATAATATTTATAATATCAATACAAATAATTCAAGTATAAGTGGTTCATCAGACGATGATACATTTTATGTTAATGGAAATAATAATATTATTTTAGGACAAGGTGGTAATGATTATTTCGTAGTAGATGGTGATAACAATATGATTGATGGTGGTACAGGTGATAACTATCATGTAATCAACGGCAGTGGAAGTTCTGTATCGAATGTTACAAGTGACCCAAATAGTGGAGGGATTTCATTTACTTATCAAGGAGAAGTTCAAACATTTACTCTTAACGGAAAAACTTATACGGTTACAAATAATTCTTCCGCAACCAATATGCTTCAATATTCGCTTAATCCAAATACCGGAGTAATAACTTTAAATGGTTCTGATTTTTCAATTGATGCTGGTATAAATGAATCTGCAATTTTAAATATACGTGGTGATAATAATACAATTAATGGAAGTGATTTAGCTGACAGAATAATTATTGAACAAGGAAATAATAATACAATTAATGGTTTAGGTGGTAATGATGTTTTAACAATGGAGAGTGAAAATAATTCAATTAATGGCGATGACGGTAATGATACAATTACGGTTAATAGTTCAACAACTGCGGCAATAACTGGAGGAAACGGAAATGATGCCATAAATATAAACAGCGATAACAATACAAATATTGATGCTGGAGATGGAAATAATAGTATTACACTTTCAGGTTTAAATAATGTTGCAACCGCAGGTGACGGAGATAATACGATTATAAGTTCTGGAAATAATAATACATTAGATGCTGGAAATGGTGATAATCACTTTACAATAACTGGTAATAATAGTATTTTTACCGCAGGGGCCGGTAACAATACTGTTGGCATCCAGGGAAATGAAAATATTTTTAATGCCGATACTATTTCCGGTACAATAAACGTAATCGGTGATAAAAATGAAGTAACTCATTCAAACGGAAATAATACAATAACTATTCGTGGTAATGAAAATATTTATAATTCTGATAATGGAGATAAAATAGTTAATATTACCGGTAATTCAAATTCGATTAGTACAACTGACGGAAATGATAAATTCAATATTAAAGGTAATAACAATGCAATAGAAACAACCGGCGGTGATAATTCAATAGAAATAGATGGTAATATAAATAATTATATTGGAGGAATAGGAATTGATAGTGTAACTATTCACGGTGATAGCAATCATTTGGAAACGGGTGATAGTAATGATACCTTTATGATTGCGGATGGACGTAATAACTATATTGATGGTAATGCCGGAGATAGAAATACAATGATAAATAATGGCGTAAATACTGATTATCATAATGTTGTTGATATTACACCTCGCCCGTTTAAACTTGCTCTTCAAGTTGATATAGGCAGTGGTATAGATGATGTAATTAATCTTGAAATTAGTTTTAACCTTTTTGATTTTAAAGTTGATTTTATGGATAGTGATGAAGCTAGAAGGAGTCTTGATGATATAGATGAACTTATTGCTAAGGTTCAGGAACAAATATTGAATATTGGAGCAACAATAAATAGATTAGAAAGCGTGAATGGTGTGCAAACAGTGAAAATAGATAATTTAATATCTTCTTTGTCAACAGTTAAAGATGTAGATATTTCTGAAGAATCATCCAATTTTATTAGAAATCAGATATTACAAAATGCAACAACTACCTTGCAGACTTCAGCCCGGAACTTTAGAGGAGAAATGCTTCTTGGAATATTAGGCGGAACTATTATAAATTAATTTTATAAACCGTTTAGAAACTCTTTGTTTGCATTCAATGTGTCCTTTGATGCAACCAAAGAATAAATCGGTTTGTTATTAAATATATAATTTGCTGCTTTTTGGATATCTTCTTTTGTAATACTATCTATAATATTATATTGGTCATTTATAAAATCGATTCCGTATGGATTGTTCATTCCATCACTGATGGCCTGATTGCTGTTTGCTTGTCCGTATGTATGTGTTTTTAATTGGTCTTTAAATTCTTTTTTGGCAACTTCCAATTCTTTGTTTGTGAATTCGCCATTTTTCATTTTATTAATTTGTCTTGTAAATCCATTGATTGATTTCTGAACATTATCATAAGTATGTTCACCTGTATCAGGGTTATCCGTTGTTGTCATTATAATACAGCTGATATATCCGTTGTTGCCATCTCGTTCGTAATCTGACCATACAGAATATGCAAGTTTTTCTTTTTCTCTTAGATTATTGAATAAGCCTGTTTCATCTCCGTTAGATAAAATTCCGTTCATTAGTTTAAATGTTACAAAGTCTTTTAAATTCCCGTTATCTTTAAAACTGTAAGCTTGTGTAATATATGCCTGCGAGTGAGGTGCTTCTTTTGTAATGACTTTACTCTTATTTATAGGTTTATGCAGGTCATATACTTGCGGAATATTTTGCTTAACCGCAGGCATTTTAGCGAATGATGATAATACAGCATCTGTAACAGTTTTATTTCCCATTGGTGCTGATACTGCAACTGTTGCTGAACTGTTTGTCATAATATCGTTATATAAATTCTTAACATCATCAACAGTTATAGAATCAATATTTTGCAATATTTCTTCCGGCGTATAACCAAAATTTGAATCAGGATACATGGTTTTTAATAAACCGTCTCTTGGATTGGGTTCAGCGTGTGCAAATAATTCTTTTGTAATTTCTTTTTGTTTTTTAAGAGTTGCCTCATCAAAACCCGGACACATTAATTGTTCCTGAGTGATATTAATGAACTGCTGAATATTCTTAGACGGCATTTTGCCTGATATTTTTATGGTTCCGTCTTGTTCAACTTTGATTGATTGCGAAAGATTGTTTTTGTCCAAATAATCTCCGAATGCGTCTGCATCTTTATACATAGTTTTGTCTTTAAGCATTCTGTTAAGCAGTATATCAACTCCCGGTTTAATATTGATTAATTTTTGCGGCTTATAACAAATTTCAGCTTTGGCATTCGTATTATTCGGAGTATTATTTAATGCAATATCATAATTGTTGCTTAATACAATATGATTAATATTTTTTGTATCAATTGGCAGTATTTCATTATTTTGTTTTATATTCCCTTTGAATGCAATATTAGTATTATTCGCATTATTATAGTTATTTCTTAAACTTTCTGTAGTAGCAGATGCAGGATGAACAACAGCAATAGATGCTTTTGATGTGTCAAAGTATTTTCTGACGGCATTTTCTACATCTTCTTTTGTTATAGAATCAATAATTTTATCTTCATTAGCGGTATCAGAAATACTAAAATTAAATGAACTGCTTCCGATTACATAATTTAACCTGTCAGGATCTTCATATATATCCTGATGTTTTGATTTTAAGGCATCTTTAAGCTGCTGCAATTCATTGTCATCTTTAAGCTTAAAATTTTGCAGTTCATTAAATACTGTTTTTAAAGCTTTTTCTGAATTGTTTTCTGTCGTATTGATATCAAAAGTTATACAAATACCGTCGGTCGGAACGGTACTAACCTTATTTACACCGGGAGTAATTTCTGCATTTATTTCTTTTAACGGTGTTGCAATTCTTGAATTTGATTTTACAAACATCGCTGTCATTGCTAAATCCAATGCAACCTGCTCCCTCTGGTTGTTATTTGCAGGGCCGTTGAAAGCAATTGTTGCATCGGTTTGTATAGCTTTATCTGATAAAATATCACGTCTTACAGGTTTTGTAATTGGTGTTAGCTTTTCAAATCTTCTGTCAGGATTAGGTTTATTTTCACCTCTGAAATGTTTTGCGATAAGATTTATTGCCTCATCAGGATTAACATCTCCTGTTATAACGGTTGTCATATTTGCAGGATAATAGTTGTTTTTATAATAATCCATAACCTTCTTTTTATCTATGTTTTGGATATTATCAACACGTCCTGCAACCAAATCTTCAGAACTACTTTGAATATTATAAAGATTTTTTGTTGCGATATTATTTGCTTTCCCTGCCATAAAATCGCTGTACATATTAATTTCTGAACATACAGGCCCGTGTTCTTTTTCAACCATGTTATTCGCCATTTCAAGGTTGTTCATCATAGATGCCTGCATTGCAATTGCGGTTTCTAAATCATTTTTATCAAATTGTGGAATTCCAATAGTGTAATTCGTTTCAGCCATGCCGGTAGATGCATTTGTGCAGCCGCCCATTTCTGCTACTTTTCTAAATACATCGCCGATGCCGAGTTTTATATATCCGTCAGTTCCGAGTGTGCCATTGAATGCCATGTGTTCATTAAAATGGCTTATACCTCGTTCATCATCTTTTTCATTCATTGCACCTGTATTTACATAAGTATTTACGTATGTTTTAGGAGTTTTCATCGGAGCAATCATAACCCGCTGTCCGTTTGCAAGCTTGTAACAGTGAATTTCCTGTCCGTTACTTAGTTTTTCAACTCCTTGTTTGGTAAATGCTTGTGGTACTTTTACGTTAAAATCTGCAGTAATATTTGACGGCAACGAAGTATTTTGAACAGGTTTATCTTCTGATATTGCCTGATTCTGAGAGTTATTTTTTAAAGAATTATTTATATATTGAATATTAGAACTACTAATTCCTTTAACCATACTATTATAAAACCATATTTTAAGAAAAATTTGTTATTTATATTAAACATTGTAACAAAATAAGAACTTTTTTTGATTTTAAGTAAATTTTGCTTAAAACAAATACTTTATATATGAGTAGGTTTAATTATCGTATGAATTTTGAAGGTTTAGTAAAAAATACGTACCCCATAAATGTCGTACGTCCTTATGACTCAGGTAGGGACACTCGTATAATTCTGCCAAATCGTCCTGACAGAACCTCTCTGAACGGAACTCTTGATAAGTATTTGGACAGAAATACACTATTGTCGATTGTTTATTCAAATCCTGATATAACAAGGATGCTGGCAGAAAAAGGAATTCCGCTCAATGTAAATGTTGACGGATTCAAAAAACATGTTTATAACCACTCTGTCGATACAAAAAATACCGCAATTGCGATATATAACAACCTGCCGCCAAATTTAAAATCTCAAGCGGATTTAAAAGATATTGCAGATGGTGCTCTTTTGCATGATATAGGGAAAGTCTTGATTCCGGAAGGAATTCTGACAAAACAGAACAAACTATCGCCTAAAGAAGAAAATATAATGCGGCTTCATTCTTCATTAAGTTACGAACTACTCAAAAATCAAGGAATAAGTGACGGCGCACTTGCTGTCATCAAATATCACCATCAAAACCCTGCTCATTTAGGGTATCCAATGATGCCAGATAATGAAAAAATGGATATTAATTCTCAAATTGTATCTATGGCGGATAAGTATTCAGCACTTCGAGAAAAAAGGAGTTATAAACGGCAGATGAGTGAAAATGAGGCACTAAAAATTCTTGCCTCAGAGATGGATAAAGGTGTAAACCCTGATATTTATAATGCATTGACTGCTTATGCAGCGAACGGCAGAATAAATAATCAAAATACGGCAACTCTATCTAATTACTTAGACAGAAAAAATGCCGTACCCCAAATTAATAAGAATACGACATTTTTTGCCTAGTTTATTTTATTTACGCTAGTTAGTTTTTAAGAAAAGTTTCATAGTTTCTTGCAAGTAAATGTGTTCTGACTTGGTTAATCAAATCAAGTGCAACCCCAACCATGATGATTAGAGATGTAGCTCCAATCCCTTGTATGGTTTTGATATTTGTAACATAACTTGCAAATGACGGTACTAACGCAATAAGTCCTAATCCTAAAGCTCCAATAAATGTTGTTTTTGATAATATTTTATCCAAAGCTTCTGCGGTTGGTCTGCCCGGTTTAATTCCCGGAATAGAAGAACCGTATTTTTTCAGGTTATTAGCAATTTCCTTTGGCTGCATATTAGGAATAATAGATGCATAGAAGAATGTTAATAAAACAATCAATGCAAAATATATTACATAATATACCAATCCGTCAGGACTAAAGAACTTATTTAATGTTAGAACTATATTTTGAAGTGTTTCGTTGTGTATATTGGTTTGTCCTACAACACTCAAAACAGTTGACGGGAATAATAGTATTGCAATCGCAAAGATAATTGGCATAACTCCGCCCGGATTAAGCTTGAACGGAATAAACGTATTAACTCCGCCATAAACCTTGTTCCCGACCTGTCTTTTCGGGTTAACAATAATAACTTTTCTTACAGCTTCCTGCATTATTACAATGAAAACCATTGTTGCAAAGAATATTGCAAGAAGTAAGAATAAGCCAAATTGTAACCCCGGATCTCTTGCAACCAATTGTGCCGTTCTTGATGCGTACAAAGGAATCCCTGATATGATACCGACAAAGATGATTAAAGATCCGCCGTTACCGATACCTTTTTCTGTAATTAATTCAGAAATCCACATAACAAGAATAGAGCCTGCAGTAAGTGTTACCACTGAAGATATGTAGAACATTGTGTGGTTAACTGTTATTGCACCGGGCAGGTGTGACATATAAGCCATAAATACCATTGCCTGGAATGCTGCTAATACAACGGTAAACAGTCTTGAATACTGTGACAGTTTACGTCTGCCTGCTTCTCCGTCTTCTTTTTGAAGTTTTTCCAAAGAAGGGATTACGACAGACAATAGCTGCATAATGATTTGTGCGGTGATATATGGGCCGATACCCAGTGCAAAGATAGATACCTTACCGAGTGCACCACCGGAAAACAAATCAAGAAATCCGATAATATTATTTCCGCCTGCAATTCTTGAGAAAATTTCGTTATTTATCCCAAAAATCGGCAGCTGAACCCCGAATCTGAATGCAGCAATCATCAGGAAAGTAAAAATGATTTTACTTTTTAGCCCTGATGCATTCCACATAGACATAAGGTCTGCTGTTGTAGGCATTTTAATATTTTGTGCCATTATACTAACTCAACCTTTCCGCCTGCTGCTTCAATCTTAGATTTTGCAGAAGGTGATACGTATGCTGCTTTGATGTTAAGAGCTTTCTTAACTTCACCGTTTCCTAAAACTCTTAAAGCTTCACTTGAAGGGTGAACTTTTTTAAGTTCTTTAAGAGATTCTAAAGAAACGTCAGAAATATTTAATTGTTCTAATCTGCCAACGTTGATTTCAGCCCAATTTCTTCTGTTGATGATTTGGAAACCTTTCAACTTAGGTAATTGTCTGTAACCAGGCATTTGACCGCCTTCAAAACCTCTTTTAGAGCTTTGGCCTGAACGTTGACCTTCACCGTTGTGACCTCGGGTAGATGTTTTACCCATCCCTGAAGCACGACCTCTGCCTACACGTTTTTTTGTAGAAGTAGCGCCTTCAGCAGGTCTTAAATCTTCTAAAGTGATTTTATCTTTTGACATTTTTATATTCCTTCTTTCTTAAATTATTCTACTATTGATACTAAATGAGAAATTTTGTTTACCATACCCATAATTGTTGCACTGTCTTGGTGTTCAACGATTTGGTCTTTTTTAGAAAAACCAAGAGCTGCAGCAATTTTTCTTTGAGCAGGTGAAGTACCGATTAAACTTTTAACAAGTTTTATTTTTATTTGTTTTGTCTTTGCCATTTTATTATATTCCTTATTATTTCATGTAATATTTTAATTCAAATTACCCGACTAGTTTAAAAGTTCAGACATAGTCAAGCCGCGTTTTTTAGCAACTTCTGCGAACGGAGTTAAAGATTTTAACGCTTCGATAGTTGCATTTGCTGCGTTTAGAGGTGAATTAGAACCTAATGATTTTGAAAGAATATTTTCAATACCAGCCAATTCTAATACTGAACGAACAGCACCGCCGGCAATAATACCTGTACCTTGTGATGCCGGTCTAAGCATTACTGCACCTGCACCTGAGCGAGCTTTGATAGGGTGAGGAATTGTTGTTTTGAAAATAGGAACGTTGATAAGGTTCTTTCTGCCGTCAACGATTGCTTTTTGGATAGCAATGATAACTTCTGCAGCTTTAGCGCAGCCAACACCAACTTGTCCTTTTTGGTTCCCTACAATAACGATAGCTCTGAAACTAAGTTTCTTACCGCCTTTTACAACTTTTGTAACTCTGCTGATTTGAACAACTTGTTCTTTCCATTCAGATTCTGGTTTTTCTTCTTTAGTTTCAATTTTTTTCTTTCTTGAACGAGTTCTTTTAGCTGGTTTTGCTGTTTCAGCAGTTTCAGTTTCTTCAGCAGATTCTGCAATTTCAGCTTCTGCTGCTTCAGCTGCTTCTGCAACAGTTTCTTCACTAACAGTAACTTCTTCTGTAGCAGTTTCTTCAACAGCTGTTTCTAATTCTTTGTTTTCTTCAGTCATGTTATACCTTTCATAATTTAGAATGTGTAACTTTTAGCCTTTTATATTTTTACTAAATACGTGAAACGCAGCCTAATTAAAGGCTTTCACAAAATATTTAGTTGTTAACTTTTCTGACAAAATAAATAATAACCCAAACATATTATAAATACAATACTTTGGGTTAAATTTTTGTTACAAAGGGGGAAATAGGTGAATATTATTTGGGTAAAAGTTAACCTGAATTTATTTCAGGTTCTTATCGGTACGGATATTTAATTATAACATCTCCTTACAATTAACTACCTCTTAAACCTACACCTTTAATTGCCTTCTAATTAAGGAGAGATGTAGGGTAGACTTTAGTCTACCATTAGTACTGATTCGCCAGACACGCATTATGTAAATATCTTGAATGTGGCTTGAACGTTATCATCTATGATTTTCTTCAAAGAATCAAGTTCTGTTTTTATTGCATCCTGTTCTGTTTCAAGTTTATTCATTCTGAT
Source organism: Candidatus Gastranaerophilales bacterium (assembly GCA_944324835.1). GTDB lineage: Bacteria > Cyanobacteriota > Vampirovibrionia > Gastranaerophilales > Gastranaerophilaceae > UMGS1585. The sequence goes on along the minus strand of CALUXV010000001.1, from coordinate 121,183 downwards.
ATCAACTTGTTTTTCTTTTGATGATATTTCTGCTTTTTCAGCCTCATATTGAGATAGTGCCGTATTTTGAGCATCTTCATCATATACTTCAAATATTTTACTTACGTTTGTTGCAAGTTTGGTTGCATAGTTAAAATCTGTGCCATCCAATGTATCAACTTCTGTTACAAAGTACATATTGTTTTGAAGCATTGCATTGAGGTAATTTTTACTTTCTTCTTTATTTGCTGTATTATTAACATTTTCATCATAAACCCAGCCATTTTCAGCAATCATTTTAAATAATGAATCAAAGTAATCCATCATTTTAGATTCTTTTTCATCAAATAACTTATCTAATTGATTGATTGCAGCATCTTTTGCTTTTGCAGCTTCATCAACTTTTGCCTGCAAATCTGCTGTTATATCTGATGCCGCAGAACCTTCAATCGTTGTAGCATACTTACTATCTTTTACGAAGTTACCTAACTTGTATTCAACTGCATTGCCTTCTTCATCAGTATAAGTTAATGTGAGAACGTCACCACTAGGCACTGCTGATGCGCCACTGCCACCTCCAGTAATTGAACTATTTGGAGTCCAAGCAGAACCTGCTCCAACGACATTAATTTGAGAATTATAATTTGTTTCTTGAATTTCATAACCATTAGCTGAGCCATCATTGTTATATATCGTTCTAAACACTTTTTTATTTCCTGCAGCATCAGTTCCATAAGTATCATTTTGAACAGCACTGCCAACGATATTGCCAGAAGCATCTACTTTGAAATAATCATATGATTCTATACCAGAACCGTCTTCATCTTTTACCTTAATTCTGATATATTTTTGCCCATTGTAGGTAAATGGTGTTTTAGAACCCATATCATAAGAATTTTCGTCAAATGTTGTTGGGGTAACATTTACGCTATCAAAAGTACCTACTGAAGAATCTACTATGGCTGCTGCTGTTGGAGCATTATAATAATAATTATAAAATGTTATAAAAGTATTATATAAGTTTCTAGCACTAACTGCCTGATAAGTTCTACCTCCAGGGGTAAACCAGTTATCCCCCTTACGCATACCACCTATCAAGTTAGATTCTTCTGCTTTATTAATCGCCTTTTTTTCTACAGTCGATTGACTGTGTGCTGGCCGCATCCAATCACTATTTATAGACCCGCCATTTGTAATTTTACCATTGAAAAACGCCTTTGTACTTTGCTTAGCTTTATCTAATGCTGTAGCATCTATTTGAATAGCTCCATTATTTGCTATAGCCGTTGCTAAAGAATCAACAATTGAATTTAATGCTGATTCACTTCTATTACCATTATCAAAGTTGCTGCTAATATAAGTCTCAATCATTTTATTTTGAGAAATTAAATCTGCCCAAGTTGTACTGCCATCTATTTCTGAACCATTTGATCGATTTTTTCCCCAAGTCTTTTTTGAGTACCAACCGGTAGTATCAACTTTTCCCATAGCAGTCATCAATGATGATGCCGTATAAGTATACTGAATTTTACCACCTGCTATTGTATAGCTAAAGTTTTCATTTGTTCCAGTATAAATATCTTCGGTTTTAGTTGTTAAATCTGTTACATCTCCAGTAGTAGAATCATAGATTTTAGTATAATCGACTTTACTGCTATATGATGACTCTCCATTAAATGTTATATTCGTTCCTGTTGTTGGAGCATAATCATTTTTTATTGTTATTGTTGCAGTTCCATCATTACTCATAATTTCTTTATCAGGAGCACTTCCTGTAGCGGTAGTTGGATCATTAGGGTCTTGAGAACCTCCAGCATAAACATAATCTCCATTTTGTTTATATACGTTATATGCTTCTAAGTTTGCAAGAGCAAGATAATAATTACCCATTAATGTACCGATAGGAAACTTCTCTGCATTAGGGTTTTTTGATGGCCCATACAATTCTATTTCTAAATCATTTATCTGTTCTATTTCTGTTTTACTTATCAAACCAAGTTTTTCCATCAAATCGTAACGTAAAGAGTTACTTGCTAATTGATTTGAAGTCGATACAATTTCATATTCAAGTTCATTTGCAGTACCAGCAGTTGCTTTATTTTCGCCGGTAACATTTGTATTTCTGATATCATCTTCTGTAACTCCAGTATCAGCACCGCTTAAATTATCTGTATAACCATTTGTTTTATCAACTTTAAAATTCATATAATGTGTTTTTTGGTCCTCAGCACTATATCCAGAATATGATGAAATCATCATAGCTAAATCACGGTAAGATACACCGGTATCATGACCGTCAAGTTCAATAGTATTATCATCTACAACAACTCTGCCTTGTGCATCTGTTACGATATAAGGAAGTGTTGAGTTTGCAGCGTTTGGCTTCATTAACAAATCATAATTTAATCCTTGATAAGTTATACCTGAATCTCCGGACCATTTTAATACTTTTTGGTTCATTGCTTCATTATATTCTGCAGCAACTCTATTCATATCACGAGATAAGGCAAGCTTTCTGTTAGAAAGCGTCATCAAGTTTAAGCCGATTGTATTTTTGCGGCTTTGCAATGATAAAAATCTAACTTGTGATGCTGCCATTCCCATTGTTACGACGTTCCCTTTTTCTTTTCCTAAGTAACATAATTGTTATTATGTTACGTATAACGGCATTTTTTATTAAAACATTAGCTTATTAAAAACATTATTTACAATTTGTTACAATTTTGGGAGGGATGTTTGATTAAAGGATTGTTATTATTTGAGTTTGAATTGAAACAGAACAAGATGCAATAAAAACAGAACTTGATTCCTTGAAGAAAATTATAGATGATAACGTTCAAGCCACGTTCAAGATATTTACTTGATGAATTTTATGTAAAATTAAAATATTATCTTTTGTAAACTTTCATTTCTATAACACTTGAAAAGTGTAAATAGAACAGTTATAATAAATATATAAGGAGTATTCATATCACATGCCAGATCTTTCTGCAATGATGCTGAATTTAAGTCTTACGGAATCAGCGTTAAATTCAGCTCCAAAAGTAAACATAAAAGAGGCTCCATCAGCTGCTCAAAATACCCAAGTTGATTCTTCTGCAAATGCAGATCAAGGTGTTTATGCAGTTAAAGGTGATTCGCTCTATAAAGAGGAGATGGACACCAATACCGATGGTGTTGTTACCAATGCAGAAATGGCTCAATATTATGCCAAGGTCTCTAGTGAGTACGGCTCCAATTTTTCCGGACTCGGCAGCCGTTCTACAGAAAATGTTGTAACAACAGCGCAAGCAGCAAATGCTTATATGGCAAATGAAGCAGCTTTTTCTGCAGGTGCTACTTCTTATATTGAAACATCTGCTTAAATAGCGGGTGTTTATACATTTACTAAATAAATTTTTGCGGGCAGGAGTTTTTTCTGCCCGTTGTTGTGTTTTTTTATAATAAATATTTATCTCCTCCTGTAAAGAATCGTTGCTTATAAACTTTACACCTTCTTTGTTTATGCTAAAATATTACTAAAGGGAAGAAGGAGAAGGATTTTGAGTCAACAAAATATTTTCGAAGACGGAAAGATAGTTCCTGTCAATATTAGAGAAGAGATGAAACGCTGTTATATCGATTACGCAATGAGTGTAATTGTCGGTCGTGCATTGCCTGACGTGCGTGACGGGTTAAAACCTGTTCACAGAAGAATTTTATTTGCAATGAATGAACTTGGCATGACTCCTGACAAGCCGTTCAAGAAATGTGCGCGTATCGTTGGTGAAGTATTAGGTAAATATCACCCTCACGGTGATACTGCTGTATATGAAGCTCTTGTTCGTATGGCTCAAGATTTCTCAACAAGATATTTAACAGTTGACGGTCATGGGAACTTTGGTTCTGTTGACGGGGACGGTGCTGCTGCAATGAGATATACAGAAGCACGTATGCATAAGATTACAACATCTATGCTTGCTGATATTGATAATGATACTGTTGATTTCGTACCAAACTTTGATGGTTCATTGCAAGAACCTTCAGTACTTCCTGTAAGATTACCAATGCTTTTATTAAATGGTGTATCTGGGATTGCAGTTGGTATGGCAACAAATATCCCTCCTCACAATTTATCTGAGATTGTGGATGGTACTATTGCTTTGATTGATAATCCGAATATTACCGTTGAAGGGTTAATGGAGTATATCAAAGGTCCTGACTTCCCGACAGCAGCAACCATTATCGGTTTGAATGATATTAAACAGGCTTATGAAACGGGGCGTGGTTCAATTAAAATGTCATCCGTAGCAACAATAGAAGAAATTGCAGGCGGAGGCGGACGTCAGGCCAGAACAGCTATTATTGTAACGGAAATCCCTTATCAAGTTAACAAAGCTATGCTTATTGAAAAAATAGCGGATCTTGTTAAAGAACAAAAGATTACAGGAATTTCTGATTTAAGAGATGAATCAGACCGTTCCGGCATGAGAATTGTTATTGAATTAAAACGTGATGCAAAACCTGAAGTTGTTAAAAATAATTTGTTCAAGTATACTCAGTTATCAACGACATTTGGTGTAAATATGCTGGCGTTATGTGGACAACAGCCAAGATTAATGAACTTGTACGAAGTATTAAGCGAATTTGTTGAACACAGGGTAGAAATTGTTACTAGAAGAACTATTTTCTTCTTGAAGAAAGCTAAAATCAGAGCACATATTTTAGCAGGATTGTTGATTGCGTTAGGTTCTTTGGATGAAGTTATTGAACTTATTAAAAAATCCAAAACAACTGATGATGCAAGAGTCGGTTTAATGAACAGATTCGGGCTTGATGTTGATCAAGCAAATGCAATCCTTGAAATGCAATTGAGAAGATTAACAGGTTTAGAACAAGACAAAATCAAGGCTGAATATGATGAATTGCAAAAGAAAATTGCGGAATATGAAGAAATATTGGCCGACAGACAAAAAGTTTTGAATATTATTAAAGCAGAACTTCTTGAAGATAAAGAAAAATACGGAGATGACAGAAAAACACAAATTCTTCCGGAACAAGGTGAAGTAACAATTGAAGATTTGACTCCAAATACGCCTATGGCTGTATTCATTACACATCAAGGGTATTTGAAGAGAATAAGTCTTGATACTTTTGAACGTCAAAACCGTGCGACAAGAGGTAAGAGCGGCATGAAGACTAAGGATGATGATGATATTCAACATTTCTTTACCGCTATGATGCATGACAAAGTATTGTTCTTCTCTTCAAAAGGTGTTGTATATTCTCTAAATGTATATGATTTCCCTGAAGGTGGACGTCAGGCAAAAGGTTTACCAATAGTAAATGTTCTTCCGATTGAACAAGATGAAAAAATTACTGCAGTTGTACCGGTAAGTAACTTTACACATGATTCAAATCTAATAATGTTAACTCAAAAGGGGTATATAAAGAGAATTGAATTAGATAATTTCGCAAATATTAGAAGGAATGGTATTATTGCAATATCTCTTGAAGACGGAGATAGGTTAAATTGGGTAAAATTATCAAACCCTCAAGATGAGATTATTATAGGTACAGCCTGCGGTATGGCGATACGATTCCCGATTGAAGATTTAAGACCACTTGGTAGAAGTGCAAGAGGTGTTACATCTATGAAACTCAGAACCGGTGATACAATTATCGGCTGCGATATTGTACCTCGTGATTATGATGCGGATTTATTGGTTGTAACATCGGACGGTTTTGGCAAACGTACAAAACTATCTGAATTCAGAAGCCAAAATAGAGGTGGTATAGGTCTAATAGCAACCAAGTTTAAATCATCAATGTCGAGATTAGTTGCTTTAACTATTGTTGATGAAGATGATGAAGTTATGATGGTTACAGCAAACGGTATCGTTACAAGATTAAAAGCAAATTCAATTTCTCAACAAGGACGACCTGCAACAGGTGTTAGAGCGCAAAATCTAGTAGATAATGATACTGTTGTATCAGTAGATAAGATTGTTAATCCTTCTAAAAATGAGGAAACAACTGCTGAAGATTCATCAATAACAGATGAAGGAACTGATGGTGAGGCTACACAAGGTACTTTATTATAGTTTATAAGAGGAATTAGTTAGTTATATGAATAGTAAATACGATGAAAAAGAAGAATATACTTCTTTTTTAGAACATATTAAAGAAGAAAGAAATGGTTCTTCAAATTTTGCTAAATCGTTATTAAGTTTTGTATTAGGAATGTGTTGTGTACTTGCATTTACACTATGGTTTATAAATCAAGAAGGGCTTGTAAAAAGTGTATTTGGCGAAGAATCTGCAATTACTGATGAATTATTAGGTTGGGCAGATGCTATAAAAAATAGAGGGCGAACTTCATTTAATCTTCCTGCATTTGGCAGAGCGAAGAATATTTTACTTTTAGGAGTTGATTCTAATGGTGAAGGTACGGATAAATGGGATGGTACAAGAACAGATACGATTATTCTTATGAATGTAGATCCTAAAAGTCATTCAGTAAATGCTATTTCAATTCCTCGTGACAGTAAAGTATATATAGACGAGCATGGTGTAAATAAAATTAATTCAGCGCATGCTTTTGGTGGTATTAAATTATGTAAAAAAACAATAGAAGATACTTTAGGTGTAAGAATTGACAATTACATAATGATTCATGATGATGCAGTAAAAGATATTGTAGATACTCTTGGTGGTGTACCTATTTATGTTGAAAAACGGATGAACTATGATGATTATTCCGGGAAGCTTCATATACATTTAAATAAAGGTTTAAACGTTTTGAACGGTACTCAAGCTGTTGGTTATCTAAGATTTCGTCATGACGGATTGGGTGATATAGGTAGAACTCAGCGTCAGCAATGGTTTTTAAAAGGGTTATTGGATACAATTAAAACTCCGCAAGCATTATCAAAATTACCGGAATTATTGAGTGTTACTCGTGATGATGTAAAAACCGATATGTCTATTTATGAGCTTTCACAACTTGCTAATGCTGCAAGAGGTTTAAGTGACGGAGGAATTCAGATTGCGACATTACCGGGAGCACCGAATAAAAACGGATATATAAGTTATTGGATTTTAGACCCTGAAAAAGTTCAGGACGTTGTTGATAGGTTGATTTACCGTGAAGATAAAGCTGCAGGCGGAGATACATCTCTTGTTGCCGGAATTATGTATTCATCTTCAAAAGCTGCTGAAGCAGAAGAATTAAAAAACACGTTAGAAAATATGGGGTATAAAGTTAATTGTTTAACAATGGAAACATTACCGCATTCTCAATTTATTGCTCATAATAACAATGTTTCCAATAGTTTCTATAATTATTTAAGAAAACGTGTTTCTACATTAGAAAAAATTCAATATGTATACGATCCGGTAAGAAACTATTGTGTAAATAGTGACTTTACAATCGTTCTATCCAATTAAGAGGGAGAATAAATGGCCATAATTATAATGATTTTATTATTAAGTTTTCTTGTGCTAATACATGAACTTGGACACTTTTGTGCTGCAAAAGCATTCGGGATTAAGGTTGAAAAGTTTGGCTTTGGACTTCCTTTTGGGCCTACTTTATTCGAAAAAAAAATTGGAGAAACTACTTTCTTAATACATGCATTATTATTAGGCGGTTATGTTGCTTTTCCTGATGATGAACAAGATTGTGATTTACCGGAAGACTCTCCAGAAAGATTTGAAAATAAACCGGTGTATCAAAGAGCAATCGTAGTATCAGCAGGAGTTATTGCAAATGTAATTTGTGCTTTTTTCTTAGTATTATTTTCTGCTCTTGTATGGAAATATTTACCATCCGGAGTTTATAATATAGAAATTTCCAAAATACTAGCGCCAAAAGATGCATCTGTATGGACTTCGGGGTTGAAAATCGGCGATAGAATCGTTTCAGTAAATGGTACAAAAATTACAAACACATATGCATTATTGAATATTGTTCAATTAAGTAAAACCCGTGACGGGCTTGTTGATATGGGGGTTGTTGAAAAGAATTATCAAAAAATAAAAGCTTTAAATCCTGCTTTGAGTAGAAATGAATTAATTCCGCAAGATGTAGGAGTGAGATTACCCCGTAACTATGTAAAAGAGCCACCAATTACTTTAGATGAAAATACTGCTATAGGTTTAAAGAAATATTCTGATAATCAAGTAAAAGTTTCTGATGATATTATTAAATTAAGAGATAGTTTATATACAAAGAATCAAACTCGCTATTATATTTCAAATGGACGTTATACAATAAATGATTTAGCCTTAGCTATTTCAGATAATGAGCATCCATTATATATAATAGTTGATAGGGGCGGTAAGTATATTAAGTTAAAACCAATTTATCCATCATCAAAAGGGGCAATTGGTGTTCAGCTGGCATCAAAAGAAGTTTTGCGCACTACTGATTCATTTGGTGATGCATTTGTAAGTAGTGTTAAATACTTATATCAAAATACATATATGATGCTTGTTGGCCTAGAACAAGTATTTACAGGAAAAGTACCGTTAAAAGATTTACATGGAATTGTTGCTATAACCAAAGTTGGAGGAGATATTATCCATAATGACGGCTTATTCTACGGCTTATTATTGACCGCAATAATTTCAATGGATTTAGCAATTGTAAACTTTTTACCAATTCCGGCATTAGATGGCGGACAATTATTGTTTTTGATTGTTGAAAAAATTGCCGGACGTAAAGTCGGTAAGCGAGTAATGGAAACTCTTGCAACGATTAGTTTCTTTTTATTGATAGCACTAATGGTGATTATTGTATTCAACGATATATGGGCATTAGTTACTCAGAAATTATAGAAAATTAACAAATACTCGACAATAGAGTTTGTTTCAGTTATCATACACTTACGAATGCTGAAATATAGTAAAGGAGAATTTAAGAAATGCAAGTTATATTGAAAAAAGATGTTCAAAACCTTGGTGAAGCAGGTGACGTTGTAACAGTTAAAGATGGTTACGCAAGAAACTTCTTGTTCCCTAAGAATGTTGCAGAACTTGCTACAGAAGGCGCATTACAAAACAGAGAAAAGAATTTAGCAAGAATCAAAGCTAAACAAGAAAAATTACACCAAGAAGCTTTAGCAAAAGCTGAAGAAATTGAAAAAATCGGAGAATTAGAATTATCAGCTAAAGCTGGTGAAAGTGGAAAATTATTCGGTACAATTACAACAAAGAAATTGTGTGAAGAATTAAAAGCAAAAGCTAATATTGAAGTTGATAAGAAAACTGTTTCTCTTGATCACCCGATTAACAAAGTTGGTGAATATAAGATGTTAATCAAATTAACTTCAAAAGTTAAAACTGAATTAAAAGTTGTTGTTACAGCTTCTGAAATCGTTAAAGAATCTATTGAAGAAGAAGTTGAAGAAACAGCAGCAGAAGAATAATTTTATTTTAAGTGTAACAAAAACGGACACTTTATAAATAAAGTGTCCGTTTTTTAGCAAAATATTTTGTGTTTCTGTTTTATATCATCTGTGTATCTGTTAATCCGGAGGTTTATAAATGCTTCAAGTACCAAGTAAAGTATCTCCTCTTCCTATTAAAAATAATTCAGCCGCTGTCTCTAAACAATCTAAAAAACATTCCATTACTCCACAAGCGGGTATTGGTATTGGACTTGGAACGATGGCACTTGCTGCAGGTGGGGTTTATATTGTATCAAAAGGAAGTAAAACATCTTTAGACAAAGCGTTTAAACTAATCCAAAACTCTACATCGTTAATGGGCACACTTAAGAATCTGAAAATGGCTCCTAAGAATTTTAAACAGTTAATGTTTAAAATAACTTCGGATGAAACTTTAAGTGAAAAATTTATAAAAGACGTTACTTTGAACCCTCGAAAAAGCAAAGAAAACGTAAGGATGCTGAATTCAAAAATTGGCGGAGATAAAGAATTAACTGATTGGATGCTTCGCCCGGGCGGGTATCAGGAAGCTTATTATAAATACACTAAAAAAACGGTTAATGAAGCTAATCACCCTGACGATTTGATAAAAATTTCACCTAATTGGAATGTTTGGAAACTCAAAGAAAAATTTGGGGATGATTTTGTATTCGGTGAGCCGCCAAAAGAGTTTGGCGGTGTTGATGAGTACAGAAATGTATTTAATGCCGCACTGAATCATTCTCAGGCAGGATTTGAACATTCTGGAATAAAGTTTGGTGATTACATTATTGGAGGTTTATCAGGAAAAGCAGTTAGAAGATTTGAAATCGGTGGTAAAAAATACATTATGAAATTCCAGCCGGATTTAGGTAATGGTGACTTGAAAGACAATATTTCTATGAAATCGGATTCTGCATTTTTGAATTCGCAGCTGGAAAGATATCTTGATTTGAATGGATACAAACAAGGCCCGAAACTTAAATTCTTTGATTACAAAACTAATTCCGCTATTTATGAGGTTTCAGAAGGGAAACATCCTGAACAAAAAGAAATTAATGATATATTGGATGTTAATGCAAGGTTGAAGGATTTAAACGATTTGGGTGTTTATTACAACGATATCGGAACAGGGAATTTTATGATTAATAAAGACAATATTTCATTTATTGATTCCGGTGAATCTTCATTTGTTGATTTCTTTAAACCGGGTGTTGCAGCCTATCATTTTACTCTGCCGAACTTGAACGGAAGAAGTATTACAGATACTGCCGCTGCAATAAATTTGTCTAAATAATAATTGAAAAATTAAATTAAATATTTAAAAAGAGTATTATAAGGCGTTTTAATATTATATTTTTTGCCTAATTTGATAATATATCCGGCAAATGCATCTATTTCTGTTCTGCGGTTATTCTCTATATCTTGAAGCATTGATGTTTTACCGTAAGGAGCCATTCCTCTAAAGGTTTTTATTGCATTTTCTGCCAATAGTTCCGGATTCTTTACGCCTTCTAATTCCGCAATCAAAATGACTTCTTTAAGAATTTTATGTAAAAGTGATTCTATATAAGGAAGTTTATTCATTTCTCCAAATGTTTTATGTGTCACGGCACTTAGCTGGTTTGCAATTATATTAAGCATAAATTTTTGCCACATTGAAGATTTTATATCTTCTGATACTTCATAATTTATTCCACACTTATCAAAAAACTCCGCAACTGATTTATTATCTCTCATAACTATTTTATTTATTCTGTCATGCGTTATATTGCGCCCGTTTCTTATTATACTGTTACAGATAAGATATGCCGGGATAACAATGGTATCAGGATATCTTTGTTTTATACTATCTTCACTTGAAATACCGTTAATCAAAGAAATTATATGCGTATTAGAATTAATAAAACCATCTAAGCTTTCTAAAATTTCATCCAGATTGTAATATTTTACGGAAATTATTATCAAATCCATCGGGGATGGAGTCTCGGAAGTTATATAGTTAAACTCAAATTTTTCTCCGTTTATAAATGTCGGATTTTGAGTATAATATTCAAATCGTTTTGAATCTACCAATACATTTACTTTATTAGTTTTTTCGATTTGTGATGTGTATACGGCACCTACGCCGCCTAAACCTGCTATAAGAACATCTTTAATCATTCAACAACTCGTTATATAAATCTATTGTATTAACACATATTTTCAAATTCCTGTCGACAAGGCTTTTAATCGTCAACTTGTAACATGCCAGTAATGCCTTGTCCAATCCTTCTTTAAGGAATGGTTCAATAGCATCAATCATTTCTTGAGGTCTTGTGCGGGATTCAATTTTGTCTGCAATAAAAATAACTTTTTCAAAATCTGTCATACCGTGATGTCCGATTGTATGCCAGCGGATAGCGGATAGTATCTCTGAATCTTTGACTTCGAAAATTTTTTGCGCCAGATAAGCCCCGCAAGGTGCATGAAAAGTTTTCGGGTTAATCATTTCGCATTGTTCAACCTTGAGGTTTTCATTAATTATTTTGATTAATTCTTCTTTTTTTAGACATTTTGCACAATCGTGAATAAGTCCCGCAAACTCTGCTTTATTAGTATCAAGTCCAAACTTTTGTGCAATCTCTTTTGCTTTTTCTGCAACTCCCAGAGAGTGCTCATATCGTTCATCGTTCAAATTCTCTTTTAGCCAGTTTAATATTTCGTCTCTATTCATACAAACCATTTTCTTTTATATACTCTGTAACTACCGGAAGTTCTAAATCATTAACGGATTCACCTTGATTTAAATTATTCCTTATATCTGTAGATGATACATCAATATACTCCATAGGTGCAAATTCAAAATTGTATCCCGATGTTTTAAGTCTTGAATAATTATCAGGATTAAAATTATTGCAGCGCGGGAAAACGATAAAATGCAGTAAATCTTTGAGTTTGTCGGTTTCGTACCAAGTGTCTATTTTCTCAAACGCATCTGTACCTATCAAAAAATTGATTCTCTCATTTATTCCGTAAATTTTTCTAAGTTCAAGAATTGTCAGATAGGTATATGATTTGCCTTCTCTTTGGAATTCAATATCACTGACGCCAAACCCTTTTATCCCGTCAACGGCAAGTTTTACCATATTCAAACGGTGTTGTGCAAGAGTATTATCCACTTCTTTATGCGGTGGTAAATATGCAGGGATAAAAAGTATTTTATCAAATCCATAATGCTCAAGGGCAAATTTCGCAACTTGAATATGTACCCTGTGGATAGGATTGAACGTACCTTGAAAAACACATAGTTTCATTATTCAACCCCCTCCGGATTTTCTGATTGAATTGGTGCTTCAGGAGAGTATTCTTCCTGCTGCTCCGGTATTTGTTCAGGAGCCGGTTCCGGTTCAGGCGGCAAATCTTTTTGCTGTTCTTTTAGTATTGCATTTGCCTCTTTTAACTCTGTTTTTATACTTTCAAACGGATAGGTTAGCGTTTTATGATTTTTAATTGTTTCGGCAAGTGCTTTTTGCCATTTTTCAACATCTCCCTGTGCCTTAAATATTTGTGCATAGTTATAATACAAGTCGCCGTTCTGAGGAATAGCTTCCATTGCCATTTTTATCAAGTCAGAAGATTCCATAAAACGTCCCTGTTTGAGGTATATTTTATTAAGAATTTTATAAGCCTCTAAATCAAGAGGATTATATTGGATTGTGCTTTTAAGATAAAATACGGCATTTTCTGTATCTCCCATTTCAAAAGCGATTGAGCCAAGATTGAAATATGCCCAGCTGTAATCCGGAGATAAGGCTAATACTTTATTAAACTGTTCAACTGCCAAATCCAAAAGACCTTCTTCCTTAAAAATATTTCCAATGTAAAAATGTGCGTACAAATCTGCATCATTGAGTTCAACTGTTTTTTGAAAGTTTTCCAGCGCAGAATCAAATTCCTTTATCTTGAAATAGCATAATCCCAGATTAAAATATGAATTTGAATCGTCAGGTTCAGATTCTAATACTTTTTTAAAAACCGGTATTCCTTCATTAAACTTTTCTTCTTCAATATAAGTAATCCCCAGATTATAAAAGAAATCAGTTTCAGGAGAGATTTCAATAGCTCTAAGATATGCATTTTCGGCTTTGTCAAACTGCTTAAGTTTTTCATAGGCAATTCCCAGGTTATACAATAATTCTGCATTATCCGGGAATGTACGAATTAGATATAAAAGATTCTTTTTCGCTTCTTCCGTAAAACCTGCATCTAATAATGCAATAGAAAGAGTCCTTCTTGCTTGATAATTATATGGGTCTTCCCTTAATATTGCTTGTAAATCTTCTATCTCTTCTGCCATAAAATAATCATAACAAATTAAAATTATGTTATCAACTTTTATGATATACTTAAGTCAAACAAGAGGTAATAAGTATGAGAGATGTAACATTAATCAAAGGTGACGGAATAGGGCCGGAAATTTCGGATTCTGTTGTAAGAATAATAGAAGCAGCAGGTGCGGATATAAACTGGGATATCCAAACAGCAGGGGCTGATGTAGCCGATGCAGAAGGAACACCTTTACCGCAAAGAGTTATTGATTCAATAAAAAAGAATAAAGTAGCGCTTAAAGCACCGATTACAACCCCTATCGGCAAAGGATTCCGATCGGTTAATGTTCAATTAAGAAAAGAATTGGATTTGTATGCAAACTTGCGTCCTTGTAAAAACATACCGACAGTTAAAACTAAATTTGACAATGTCGATATTGTTGTCGTAAGAGAAAATACAGAGGATTTATATGCCGGAATAGAGGAAAAACCGGATAATGATACAGCAAAGAGTATAAAAATAATTACAAGAAAAGCTTCTGAAAGAATTGCGGAATTTGCGTTTGATTACGCTCTTAAAAACAACAGAAAAGAAGTTTGTGTTGTAACAAAAGCTAATATCTGCAAACTTTCAGACGGATTATTTTTAGAATGTGCAAGAAACATAGCGGAAAAATATCCGCAAATTAAATTTCGAGAAATACTTGTCGACAACTGCTGTATGCAGCTTGTACAAAAACCTGAACAGTTTGATGTATTACTATTGCCGAATCTGTACGGAGATATAGTATCAGATTTAACTGCAGGTTTGATTGGCGGTTTAGGTGTTGCACAAAGCGCCAATATTGGAGTTCAAGCATCAGTGTTTGAAGCAGTACACGGTTCAGCTCCGGATATCAAAGGTCAGGATAAGGCAAATCCGATGGCATTACTTTTATCGGCTTGTGAGATGTTGAACTTTATTGATGAGAAAACTGCCGCCGAAAAAATTAAAAAAGCTTTATACAAAACCCTTGAATCTGGCGTAAAAACTGCAGATTTAGGCGGAAGTGCAAAATGTTCAGAATTTACTCAGGCAATAATTAATAACTTAGGAGAATAATATGGCAAATACTGTTCCGTTTGACCCGGGTTACGGGCAATATCTTTCAAGCTTTATACATTCAATTGAATACATGTATGCGGAAATAAACAAGTTTAAAAACCTCGGACAAAAAAGATTTAAGTTTAAAACGTATTATCCTCAAATATTGGCAATGATAGAACAAAATACAGCATTTTATTTGGGCTGTATGCTCTGGGCTTCTTATGTTGTAACTCAAAAAGGTGCGGAACTTACCGGGAATCATTGTTTGGGACAGGAATACAATGAAGAAATTGAGTTGCAGGAAATAAACTATATTTCAGAATTTGTTAAATGGTTCGGTAAGGATACAAAATATTATCTCAATCTGGGGTACGAGTATTCTGAAGAAAAACAAGAAATCCTTGATATTTACAAAGAGTTTGCAAAACTGAACGAAGGTTTTGTCAACGCCAAAACTGCAGATGATATTAAACTTCCGAAACAGCTTAAAACTCCTGATGAAAAAGGTATCAAAAAGGTATATGATACTATAACCAAAGAAGTTGTAACAACCGGTGATTTTGAAAAACTGTATGAATTGAAAGATTTTATTCTATAATTTTGCATACATTTCAGAATAGTTATTGATATAATCATAGCATTATAGATTTTGGTAATAACGAGTCTAATTAAGTATGTATAATTTTACCATTTTTCAGAACCGTATTGAGAAAATAGTTTGATATTTTCATCAATTGAAGCGATTAATTTTTCAAGTTTTTCTTTAAGTTCAGGGGTTGTTTTTAGCATCATTTTGTATTTTAGTTGCTCTTCTTTCAAACCACGTACATACTTCATAATTTTTTCACGTTCAACAAATAGCCATCCAGCAAAACCACATCCTGGCGGATAAATCGCCCACGGAGAGTTTGGAAACCTTTTACATACTCCAAGTCTTGTTTCATATCTGGTACATAGATTCCCTTTTAAAAATCTGCATGTATAAAATGTTCTGTGTTCATAATCTGGAATATTTTCTACAATTTCTTTATCTACAGCTTTAGCAGCTTCAATGGATTCAAATGGTTCAAACAGTTCTAAAAATTCTAAAGCTTCTTTATCTCCATTGTTTGCTCGTTTAAGCATCTCTTCTTGAGAAATAGAGGCTGTAACTACTCTGCAGCATTTACCGCACATAAGGCATAGCCTTTGCGGACGTCGTTCTAAAAATTGTGCTTCTGTTTCAATCATAAAAATATTATATACCAATATTTTAAATAATCATCTTTTTTACATATTGACAATGGAGTTCTAATGAAATACATTTAATCTATGATATTTAACAGATTTAAACGAAATACTAATTTAGAAAAATCAATTGCAGAAATTTTAAAGACTCATTCTCTAATAATTTCTTCTGCAGAATCTTGTACCGGTGGTTTATTAAGTTCAAGGCTAACTGATATTTCAGGAAGTTCTGATTATATACGTGCAAACTTTATAACTTATTCTAATGAATCAAAACAAGCATTATTAGATGTTAAAGATGAAACTTTAAGAATATACGGTGCCGTAAGTGAACAGTGTGCCAGAGAAATGGCCGAAGGCTTATACAGAAAAACAAAAGCAGATATTGCAATTTCTACAACTGGAATCGCAGGGCCGACCGGCGCAACTCCGGATAAGCCTGTTGGTTTATTGTATGTAGGAATTACTAATAGGTATAAGTCTATAGTTCAGGAGTTTAAGTTAAATCCTAAGTATAATCGTATAAGAATGAAACAGGAATTTACGCAATGTGCATTGCAAATGCTTTTAGATTCTTTATCTGAAGGTTAATTTATCTTGTACTCATTTTTTCAAGAACATCTTGACAATCTTCGATTAAGAATTTCGCAAATTCTTTAGTATCTACTTGAGTTGCAACAATTGCAAATAAATCAGGCGGTAATTCTCCTATCATTTTTTGCAATGATTCATCTTCTAAACCAATCATTGATTTAACCATATCTGGTTTTTGCAGCCTTTGCAGCATCATTGTATAAGCTTCATTATCAAATACTTCTAAGATTTTTTTATCATCATGAGCCATCTGGAATACTACCTGAGATTGTACAACAGGATCCATATTTGCCATTGTTTCTTTATATTGTTTCTCTGGCAAATTGGCAATTGCTTGTATTAAAGCCATTGAATCACTTACGTCTGATGGCTCTCCTGTAATACTTTCAACCATTTGTATTAAGATTTCAGGAGGCATACTTTGTAATTGTTTTATTACTTGATCTTTTTCAACATCATCACTAAAAAAGAATTTTTCCAGTTGTTCTTGTGGCAACATTGATATAATTTGTTCAAGAGAGAATGCCTCTAATGCTACATTAACTGCTTCTTCCGGCGGCACTTCATTAAACAGTTTCAATAGTTGGTCCTGTGTAAAAAATCCTAAACCTAGTACCATATCTTCTGATTCCAGCATAGGTAGAAGTTTTTCTTGTTGATCTTCTGACATTGCTCTTATTATGTTGTACTTATTGTTTGGGTCATCAAGTTTAAAACCATTTATAAGTTCATCTTGATTGCCAAATATTTGACGTTTATAATCAACAGCAGTTTGGTTTCCCTGTTGAGCTTCTTCTTTGATAATTTCATCAACGGATTTGTTTGCATAGTTATTCATCCGTGTTGTGTTGATGTTTAATCTATCTTGTAAATATACAACATTAGTGTCGAGTGAAACTGCCATAATTTCTCCCTTTGTATTTACTTATTATATAATATATATATAATAAGATGTTTTTTGTTAAATAATTGCCTAATTTTCTTTCAATTGTAACATTTTTTTAATAATTATGCTATAATCTCTATAAAAAGAGGGAAATTGTAATGTTAAAGAAGGCTTTGGTTTTAATTTTAGTTTTTGTATTTACAATGTCAGGTGTATTTGCTGCGACTTCAACAAAAAAGAAGAAAAAGCCTTATATAACTAAAACGATTGAAGTTACTACTAAAGATTCTCATATAATGAAGGCGCAATTGCTTTATCCAAGAACTCCAAAAGGTTCTAAGGTTAAGGTTCAATATCCTACAATTATCTTTTTGCATTCTCTGGGGTATTCGTCTTCTCAATGGAAAGAATTGCCATATACTTTTGTAAAACAAGGGTATGCAGTTATGCTTGTTGATTTAAGAGGACATGGCATAAGTAATAAAGACGCTAAATTTAGAGTTAAATCTTGGACTTATTTTACACCAAAGACGTATAAAAAATATCCTTATGATATATTAGCCCTTATAAATACTACCAAGCAAATAACTAAAAAAGTTTCTTTTAATAATTATGCAATAGTTGGTGGTGATATTGGGGCTAATACAGGTGTTTTGGTTGCTCAATTAATGCCGATAAAACCTAAAGCTATGGTATTATTAACTCCTTATCAACAATTTAAGGGTTTAAATATTTTTGATTATCGCTTAGGAACAACACCTATTCTTGTAATGTGTAGTAAGAGTGATAAATATGCTGTTTGTCAGGAAGTCTCATTAAAAACTTTTGCCAAAGGAAAGTTTGTTATACATAATACCAATTATCCAACAAATGGTATGTTAATTTTACAGCATGATTCTGCTTGCAAGAAGAAAGCAATAGAATTTATAAATCAAAACATGCCGGCTAGAAAATAGTTTATTGAACTAAGTCTATAATTGCAACTGACTCAACGTGATAAGTATGGCAGAACATATCAAATGGCTGAATAAAATTAACTTTTGCTCCTTTAGATATAAGGTATTCTAAATCTCTAATAAGCGTTTGTGGATTGCAGCTAACATATATAATTTTTGATTTTGTTACTTTAAGAACACCATCTAAAGCTTCTTTTGTACAACCTTTTCTTGGCGGGTCAAGAATTGTGATATCAAATTGTTCTTTTGATGTTTCAAGATATTTTGCAGTATCTTTTGAAAAAAGTTCTACGTTGTTTATTTTATTTTGGGCAAGGGTGTCTTTGGCAAGAGAAATTGATTCTTCATTTTCTTCAACGCTCACAACTTTTTTTGAAATATCAGCCATTACGATACCAAATGCTGCAATTCCTGCATATGCATCAAGAATAACTGGAGATTCAAAGTTTTTAGAGATATAGTTTTTTACGTAATTAAAAATATTTTCTGCACTTTTAGGATTAACTTGAAAAAAAGTGTTTGCTCCAATTTTAAATGTTATACCGCAAAGTTTTTCTTCAGTATAGTTTTTGCCGTATAAAGTTTTTGTTTTATCAGATAGAATTAAATTTGTTTTTTTATTGTTAAAATTAACGCAAACACCTGTAATTTTGTCGAAATGGTTATAGATATCTTCTCCAAATTGTTTAATTTGTTTTGAAATTTTATTATCGTTAATAACTAATACCAAAAGGTTGTTTCCATTATCTGCGGATGAACGAATGACAACGTGTCTTAAAATTCCAGTGTGCGATTTCTCTTTATATCCAGAAATATTATATTTGGGAGCTGTAACTCTAATATATTCAATAATATCATCGCAAATTTTAGGTTGAATAGGACAGTATTTAATATTTACAATCTCGTGAGATTTTGGTTTATAATATCCTGCAAGAATGCGTTTAGAGTTTTGTGTTTCAGATATTGGATATTGAATTTTGTGCCTGTAATTTTTTATTTGCGGAGAAGGTATTGTTTCTCCAACTGTTATTGATTCTAAATTCCTTGCATAATCACAGACTATTTTCTTTTTTAGCTCTAATTGATAGTTGTAATCAATAAATTGAATTTGACAAGCACCGCAAATTTTTTGCATTGGACAAAATGGTTGAATTCTATGAGGCGATGAGGTAAGTATTTCTAATAGTTCTCCAATTGCATAATTTTTGGTTTGTTTTTTTATTTTTATTTTTACAATATCTCCAGGACATGTATTTTCGACAAAAATAATCATGCCGGCATGTTTGGCTATTCCAGAGCCAAGATTGGAGAGTTCTTTTATTTCTACAATGAGTTCTTGTTCCATAACTTAAATTTTAACACAGTTAATTATAACTAAATAGATATTTTGTTATGAAAAGTGATTAAGTGTTTAATAGTGCAGTCTTTCACTTTAGTTCTGGGGAATTCTTTTACTTATTATTTTCTCCCCCTTCCGGCTTTTACGGAGTGAGCAATACTCACTTATTGAAACAATATCAAGAAATGTGTTGTTTGAGGCAGAAAATACTTTTTATTTTAACTTTCTTATATGAATAGTATCCATTTTCTGCCGAGTTCACATTTCTGGGGTTGAAATTAGTGAGTATTAGCGAACGGAGTTCAAGTCGGCAGTTTCTTTGTTCCCCGTTTCTTTGCTGTCAAAGAAATGGGGATGCGGGGTGCAGGGGTGCATAAACCCCGCTATCATTTGATATGCCTCGTCAGAGGCAAAAAGAAAAATTATTTGAAACGCAGATACTAGATGTAGAGATGTATAACCCTGTTATTATTCTATAAAACCCTTAGAATAGTATTTTTATTTAAAATAAATATTATATAACGATATTACAATATATTATTTTTAATAAAGTTATGAATACTTTTATAAGTGTTCATAACAAAATATCTATTTAGTTATCATACTTTTAAATAAAATAAAAAGTATGATTAAATAATCATACTTGGTTTAAAAAGATAGTGATAGTTGGATTTTTATATTGTATTGTGTATATACTGATTATACAATTTTTAATTAAGATATACCAGTAAATTGTATAAATTGTTACAAAAATTAATAATGTAACAATTTGTTAATATTCTCTAAAGAAATGAAGAAAAATGCCGTTATGTTTCATATAAGGAACTAGAAAAAGGAGTAAAAATGGGTTTAGCTGCTACACAAGTACGTTTGCTGCAATTAACATCCAGACAGCATCGCATAGAGTATCAAGCTCAAAGAATTCAAGCTCAAAAGCTCCAATTGGCAAATGAGTCAGATAGAGTTTATAACGACTATATGGCTGCATTAGATGCTAAAAAAGTTCAATACAAATATGTAGAAACTGATGGAACTGTTTCATATAGAGATGCTACATTTAATACTATGTTTGGCGGATATAATATGGGGGTTCAAACTCCATATGCTCTTGAAATTTTAAACGGTGATGATGCCGGTAAATTTTATGTCGCAAATGAAGATATGAAGAAAGCTTACGAAGCTCAGGTTTGGCAATCTATAACTGATGCCGAGTTAAAGAATAAATATGGTATTGAGATAGATGATAATAACAGAGAAGAATATCAGAAGAAATATGCTGGTGAAAAGTTCGCACTGGATTATTTAAAAGCAACAAAAAATATTACAACTCTTGATGATGTAGATGTTGCGGAATCATCATATTACATAAACCTTTATGCGGCATTAACCGAAAGTGGTGATAAAGGTGTTAAAGTTTTTGATACTGCAAATTATGGTGATGATTATGAATGGTTAACAAACATGTTAGCAAACGGCGAAATTTTATTACACAAATATGATACTGAAGCAGGCGATGATGGAAAAGGTGCCTGGATGGAAGTAAGCGTTTCTACTGATAGTTTATTACAAGAAGTAGTTGACGAAAAAGAACTTAAAAAAGCAGAAGCAATTTATGAATCAGAAACCACTCGTATAAATAGAAAAGATACGCAATATGATACTTTACTTTCTCAAACTGAAACAGAAAGAAATGCTATCAAAACAGAAATGGATTCTCTAAAACAAGTCCGAAATGACAATATTGAGAAAACATTTAAACTATTCTCATAGAGAATAAAATAAAGATTTTCTATATAATTTTTCCTTATAATTTTGAATTAATATTAACCGCCGATGGCGGTTTTTTATTAAAATAATTTGCTGATTAATAAGTGTATAAAAGGCTCTATTTCGTTTTGTATCAATATTAACCAAAAATGTTATAAAATATCCAAAATGTGGAATATAGAATATGTAAGGATTGAAAAACGAGGTGTACTCAATGGTAGATTTATTACTTTTCGCATTTGTATTCTACATTTCAATAATTATGCTACCAAGCATAATAGAAGGACACAAAACCTTACATAATATGTAGTGTTTATTTGTGCATAAAGTTTAATATTCTGAGGTTATTGCGTGGCTTATCGCCATTCTTATCAGGCAGTTCGTAACACTTAACGCATCGTGCTTCGTATGTTTCATCGCCGCCTATCATAATAAGTGGTGAACTTTTGTCGGCAGGTTCACCGTTGATTAATCTCTGGGTTCTTGTTGCATGTTCGCATCCGCACTTCATGCATACGGCCTGCAACTTATCTATTTTAGTTGCAATACACATTAATTGAGGCATTGCACCAAATGGTTCTGATTTAAAATCCAATTCCAAACCTGTTCCGATAACTTTTTTACCCTCTTTCATCAAGGTTGATATAACTTTAACAATATTTGAATCAAAGAATTGAAGTTCATCAATTGCAATAACTTCATCTTCAGGTTTTACGTTTGACATAATTTGAATGGAGTGTTCTATCTTGATTGCATCAGTCCAAAGACCGTTTCTAGACTCAATATAATCTCCATTGGAACGTGTATCTATCTTGGGTGAAAAAACTTTTATTTTTTTCTTTGCAATTACGCATCTGCGAATTCTTCTTAATAACTCCTCTGTTTTTCCACAACTCATCGGACCTGTGATTAATTCAAAACTATATCCGTTCATTTTTTATCTCTAATCTCCCAAGAATATTTACTTTTTTATCTTTATTTTAAATAACTTGCTTTCAGCGGTCAAATTTGTAATAAATTTAAACACAAATTTTAGAATATAAACAATTTTCGCATTTTTTTCCAGGTACTCTATTGGGTTCTGAGTGCTTTTTTATCTCAGTTAAAATATCTTTTACCATTGACTCATATTTTGTTTTTAAATCCGATGAAAATTCTATAACTTCTTCTTCACCTGTTTTAACACTAATATATACAAAGTTTAAAGATTTATATTCTTTAAGTAATCTATCGCAGCACAAAAGATAAACTATTGTCTGAAAATTAGATTTTGCATCTTTGGGAATTTCTCCTGTTTTATAATCCAGAATATAATATTCATCCTTTGAATTTCTAACAAGAGCATCTAAACGCCCGCCAATCCAATCGTTATCTATTTTGATAGAAATATTATGTTCTACTTTTTCTGTTTTTAAATTAAAGTACGGTGATTTTTTTAGTTTATTCCACATACCGGATTCTTTTTCTGACAGATTAAAGATAGAAATATCTTCTCCTCTCAGATAATATGCTGCTATAGCGTGAATATTTTTCCCGACAATAAAACTGTTCTCCAATTGCGGCATTGGTATGTTTTTAACATACCGGTAAAAATATTTTGCCGGACAATCAATAAAGGTATTAAGCATTTGTGGAGAGTAGATACTCATTATTCCGTAACTTTAATATATGTGTAATCAGGTTTTTCTGATAAACGTTTTTTTATTTCGTCAAACGGTATAAGGCCTTCAGTTGCACCAAATTTTGAAACGACAAAACTTGATTCAACAGAAGCATACATTAAAGATTCTCCGATATTGAGATTGGTTTCTTTTAAGGATGCAAAGAATGTTGATGCAAACGCATCACCTGCTCCCAATGTTGATACAACTGGGGATTGAAATACCGGACAATAATAGTATTCTTTTCCGTTATATGCATAAGCACCATTACCGCCATCTGTTATTACAACAACCTGATAATCTTTTATTTTTAGTTTTTGAAGCATGTGTTTTACATCAGGATGGATAAGTTCTTCTGAAAAATGTTCTGTTTTTGTATCCGGACGAACCTTTATACCGCTGCACATAGAAGCTTCTTCTTTATTCATTACAACAACATCTGCAGTTGCAAGGATTTTACTCATATATTCAAAACCCTGTCTTATACTTGTTGTTCCGGCATTAAAACAAACTTTTATGTCGTTTTCTTTTGCAAAGTTAACAAGCGGTTCTAATACTCTATTTGATTGTCCGTTTAGAGGTGCAATATATAACCAGTCAGCTTCTTTTAGTTTATCAAAGTTTATATCTTCAATTTTGACTAAAGCATTTGCGCCTCGGTTAGCAAGAACAGTTCTATCACCTTGAAAACTTACAAGAATAATCGAAAAACCGGTACTGATGGTTTTATCCTGAATGACACAATCTGTTTTCACAGTACTTTTATGAAATTCTTCCATTATTCCACGGGAATAAATATCATCTCCTACTTTAAATATTGCGGTGGTGTCAAATCCAAGATTTGCAAAATTCATTGCAGTATTAACCCCGCCGCCGCCAACTTTTGATGAAAAATTCGACATATCAAGTTTTGCTCCATACGGATAACTCATAAAACTTGAACTGCCGTCTTGCTTGCAGACTGATACAATGTTCGCAGAATCACATTCTACAAATACATCCATTGTTGCACTTCCAATTGTAAAAACTTTTTCTTTCATTCCCGTACTCTCCCAATAAATATGCCCTTATAAAAACTAAGGGCATTTGTTTAAATTTATTAAAGTTCAACTTTCGTGTTTATTATACTACTAAGATTCTGTAGTTGCAAATGTTGCAGCTTCCGGATAAGAAAGACCTGCATTAGTTGCGGCATTAAACATTTTATCTGAAACTTCAGCAAGTTTTGGATGCTTTAATAAACGCTGCATATCTGCATCATGGTTATCAACTCTTACCATAGATTTACCAAGAGCTTCTGAAACAGGAGCTGATGCATCTGTTTGCTGTTTTTCAGCAGGTGTAATATTTTGTGTATTAGATATATTATTAACCGATGTAGGTTGTGGCATTTTTATTTCTTTATTCGGGTTAAATCCACTGTTATTAATTTCACTCATGTTAAACCTATCTTTCTTTTTAAGTTTTATACTTCTTTTTTACGTCCTTTTATATAAAGCAATAAATTACAATTTTTTGCTAGTTCGTAAACAAATTGTTACAATTTTAAAACAATAATTAATATTATTAATTTGTTATATGATTTTGTCAATCAGTTAATTTAATTAAATTTATTACTTATATAAAGAACTAATTATTATATTTGTGCTATTATTATCATACGATTAGGAGCTTTTTATGGATAATATTAACTTTCATATTGAACATACATTACTAAAACCGGATGCAAAAAAAGAAGAATTAATGAAACTTTTTAAAGAGGCTAAAGAACACAATTTTCTTGGGGTTTGCGTTAATCCTTGTTTTGTATCTTTGGCTAAAGAACACTTAAATGGCTCGGATGTTAAAGTTGTGACTGTTATAGGATTCCCACTTGGCGCAAATCGCTCAGACGTAAAAGCTTATGAGGCTAAAAAAGCGGTTGATGACGGTGCAGATGAAATTGATATGGTTATTAATGTATCAAAACTGAAAGACGGCTGCTTTGATTACGTTCGTCAGGATATAACTGCCGTCCGTGAAGCATGCGAAGGGCATGTTTTAAAAGTTATATTAGAAACAGACTTATTAACACCTGATGAAATTCGTAAAGCATGCGAAATTTGTGTTGAAGCAAAAGCTGATTTAGTTAAAACATCTACAGGATTTGTTAAGGGTGGTGTTGGAGCAAAAGTTGAAGATGTTAAGTTAATGCATGATGTTGTTGCTCCTTACGGTTTAAAAGTTAAAGCATCAGGTGGAATTCGAGATTATGAAAAAGCATATGCTCTTTTAAAAGCAGGGGCTGAACGACTAGGAACAAGCTCTGGAGTAGTTATAGCAGAAGGAATGAGGGATATATAAAATGTTAAGAGCCGGAATTGTAGGTTTGCCAAATGTAGGAAAGTCAACTTTATTTAATGCACTTACTGCATCTAAAAATGCACAAAGCGCAAATTATCCGTTCTGTACAATTGAACCAAATGTTGGAGTCGTAACAGTTCCGGATGAACGTTTAGAAATTCTTGCAAAATTATGCAAAACACAAGAAATTATTCCAACAGCTATTGAGTTTGTTGATATTGCAGGTCTTGTAAAAGGAGCAAGCAAAGGTGAAGGGCTTGGAAACCAATTTTTGCATAATATTAGAGAAGTTGATGCAATAATTCAAGTAGTAAGATGTTTTGATGACGAAAACACAATCCATGTAGATGGTAAAGTTGATCCGATATCCGATATTGAAGTTATTAATACCGAATTGATTCTTGCTGATTTGGCATCAATTGAAAAACGTCAGGCAAGAATTTTAAAAACAGTTAAATCCGGCGATAAAGAAGCTGTTCTTGAAGATAAAGCATTGAAAAAAATTACAGATTTATTGTCTGAAGGTTCATTTATAAAACTTGAAGACCATTTCAATGAAGAAGAAATAAAGGTGTTAAAAAACCTGAATCTGATGTCTGTAAAACCTGTTATATACTGCGCTAATGTATCTGAAAGCGATATGAAAGACGGTAACAGCTATACCCAAAAAGTCGGTGAATATGCAAAATCTCATGGCGCAGAAATGGTTATTATTTCTGCAAAAATAGAAGAAGAACTTGTTGAATTGGGTCCTGATGAAGCAAAAGAATATCTTGCGGACTTAGGTGTTGAAGACAGCGGAATCAATAAAATGATAAAATCTGTTTATTCTTTGTTGAATCTCATAACATTCATAACAGCAGGTGAAAAAGAAGTTAGGGCATGGACAGTAACTCAAGGGACTAAAGCTCCTCAAGCTGCAGGAGTTATCCATACCGATTTCGAAAAAGGTTTTATCAGAGCAGAAATTACTCCTTATAACGATTTTAAAGAACTGGGTTCATATACAGCTTGCAAAGAAAAAGGAGTTACACGTCTTGAGGGTAAAGATTATATAATTCAAGATGGTGATTTAGTACATTTTAGGTTTAATGTATAGATTATTTGTGAGTTTTTATAAAAAATATAATTATTGTTACATTATATTTTAAAAATGTAATGTCTATAGTATTATTTTTTTAAAGGGATAGAAATGATGGCAACATCAACTTACACAAAGAAAAAAACAGATCCAGCTATATCACAATTAATGCCTCAAAACACCGATGCTGAAGAAGCCGTTTTAGGTGCAATTCTTGTCAGCCCTGTATGTTTGACAAAAGTAGTAGAATTAATAACTCCGGAATCTTTTTATAAACCTGCACATAGATATGTGTATGAAGCGATGCTGCAGTTGTTCAATCAAAATGAAAGAATTGATATTGTATCAGTATCTGATGTTTTAAATCTTAACCAAAAGCTGGAACTTGTCGGCGGAAGAGCATTTATTAACGATTTAAGCTTCAAAACAATAACAACAGCAAACGTTGAATACTATGCAAAACAAATACAAGAAAAAGCTATTAAACGTTCTTTAATCAACGCCGGCTCTGAAATCGTAACTTCCGGATATGAACTTACACCGGTTGAAGAATCTTTGGAAAAAGCTGAAAGACTAATTTTTGAAATTGCATCACAAAAAGCAACAAAAGATTTAACTCACGTAAAAGATTTGGTTTTATCCACTTACGAAAAAATTGAATATCGCTATCAGCACAGAGGTGAATTAACCGGTGTTGATACAGGTTTTTATGAATTAAACGATATGACAAGCGGGCTGCAAAAGTCTGACTTAATAATTCTTGCTGCACGTCCTTCAATGGGTAAAACTGCTTTCGTTTTAAACATTGCACAAAATGCAGCACTGAGAGCAAAGGTTCCGGTTGCAATATTCTCTCTTGAAATGTCAAAGGACCAATTAGTTCAACGTATGCTTTGTTCGGAAGCAGAAGTTGATTCACAAAAACTGCGTTCCGGAAACATGTCTGATAAAGACTGGGAAAAACTGGCAATTGCAATGGATTCATTTGCTGCAGCACCTATATATATAGATGATACAGCTGGCTGTACGCTAACAGATGTCAGAGCAAAATGCAGACGTCTTGCAATGGAAGAAAAAGATTTGGGGCTTGTAATTATCGACTACCTTCAATTGATGGAATCATCAGGTAAAGAAGATAGAATGCAGCAAATTTCTGCTATATCAAGGGGGCTGAAAATTCTTGCAAGAGAATTAAATGTCCCAATTATTGCTCTATCACAGCTTTCTCGTGCGGTTGAATCAAGAACGGATAAACGCCCGATGTTATCTGACCTTAGAGATTCCGGTGCAATCGAACAAGATGCCGATATTGTAATGTTTATCTATAGAGATGAGTACTATAAAAAAGAAGCCGGCGAAGAAGAAGATATGTCTGCCAAAGCAGCCAATAAAGGTGAATCAGAAATTATAATTGCAAAACAAAGAAACGGTCCGATAGGAACAGTGAAACTGCTATTCCAAGGAAATATTACAAAATTCAAAAACCCTATAAAAACAGATGTATTCTAATTAACAATATTACTTTGCTGATATTCCTGTGCAAATTGCAAAATTTGTGCTTGTTCATCTTGCAGTTCATTCATTCTGTTGTCAATTCTGGCAAGATGATTCAATCGTTCCTGCTGATTTCGCATAGTAATACGCATATTGCACATTGCCATATCCTGCTTATGGAGTACACTGTTTAAACGCTTAATTAATGCCTCCTGCTCTTCTAAACGTCGCTGCATTATTGCCATAGCAGCCTTACGCTTTTCGTTTGATTCATTTGACATCTTAAGGCATAACTTAAGCTTCGAAATTTCCATCTCAAGCTTTATGATTTTGTTGCTCTCTGAATTATTCTTACTTGTGATAGGGAATAAATTATCAAAAATATTTTCCATATCTTTATTTTAACTATATATCCATGCTTTTCAATTAAACTTTAGTTTGAAATAGTGTAAAGATTTATTAAGAACGAAAAGCAAAAAAAAAGTTTGCCAGTTTGTGGCAAACATTAAATAAACACGAGGATATTAAAAGAGAGTATAAAAAGAATTCTTTGTTTAATTAGTTCTTAACCTTAACAGGTACAGGTACTAATTGTGGTGATATATATATAATAATTTGATCTATAATTTCCTTAATTCCCATATTTTTATAAAGGCTTTTTTTCTAAAAGAATTGCTTTTTTAAACAAAAATATGTAGTTATTTTAAAATCGTATATATATAATATATAATGTTGTAATAAAACGAGGGTTTTATGGTACAATATCGTAAAGTTATATTAAATAAGGTGAAAAATGAGAATAAAAGATTATATTCAAGATAGTATTAAAACCAAAACAGCAATACTAAATGATGAAACAATTATTAACGAAATTGAAACTATCGCAAACATTATAATTGATGCATACAAAAAAGGTAACAAAGTTTTGACGGCCGGAAATGGTGGTTCTGCGGCCGATGCCCAACATATCGTAGGAGAACTAGTATCTAAGTTTAAATTTGACAGAGCACCACTTGCTGCGCTTGAACTAAATACAAATTCTCCGCTTTTAACAGCAATAAGCAATGATTACGGATATGAAGAATCATTTGCACGCCAAATACTGGCAAATGGGAACCCGGGAGACGTATTTATTGCCATATCAACATCCGGGCATTCTCCCAATATTATAAAAGCTGTAGACACTGCAAATAAACTTGGAGTTACAACTGTCGGACTAATTGGAAATCATGAATCACAATTAGAAAAGACATGCCGGCATTTAATAAAAATCCCTTCAACTGATACACCTATCATACAAGAATCACAAATTATGATAGGTCATATTATTTGCGGACTTGTTGAAAAAGGTATATTTACTTAACATTAAGCATGTTTGAATAAATCAATGAAGATGCAGCCCTTATAAAATTACATCCTGCAGCATCATTATGAGGTCTTAGAGCAAGGATAACAACAATATAATGCTGTCCTGACGGCATATAAACAATACCTGCATCCCCGAGCATAGAACCTATATCTCCGGTCTTGTGTATAAAAGGAACACCTTGCGGCAAACCTGCTTGGATAAGCCTGTTATTTTTAACTTTACTCATGTATTTAATAATGTCTTCTCTTGAATTAACATTTAAGAAAGATGGATTTTCAAGGTTATACAATATTTTCGCCATATCATATGCGGTTGTAGTATTTGTACCTGTCAAATCAGGAAGCCAGGTCTTGATATGAGTATTTTTTAAACCCCAAGTTCTTATACCTGTATTAACATCATCCATACCGCCGACTTTAGACATAAGCATATTGGTTGCAGTATTATCAGAGTCTTGTATCATCACTCTTGCAAGTTCATCCAGAGTATATTTTCTTTCTTGTGCAAACTGCATATTGCCCGAGCCGGATGAACGATAATAATGAGTCAAATACATTTCATCATAAATAGAAATCTGATTTGCCTCAATAGATTTAAATAACTGAACAAGAACAGGAATTTTTATAATACTTGCTGCCGGATAAACTTTATCTTCATTTATAGCCGCATATTTCCCTGTTTCAAATGACCATACAAAAATTGCAGGTTTAATAGAAGGATACGCTTTATTTAATCCCTTTAACTGATTTTCTAAATCGGTCATTCTGTCAGACAAATACATATCAGCCGCATATTTTTTGCTGAATAAAGTCGGTGCCAGCAAACGTTGGTTTAAAAACAGGTCATTATTTAAATATCCGAGAGTCGGGTATAAAATATCCTGTAAATTTGCACCTGATTTGTATTCGGAATTTTTAACAACAGGAGAATCTACGCCTTTATTAGTAAAAGGTGCTGTTTTGTCTAGCCAGAATAGATTTCTGACACAATTGAAGCTGAATGGCATTACAACTAACGCAAAGAATGCAATAACACTTAATAAAACTAATGAAGATATTAAAGATCTGCGTTTTTTAGTCTTTTTGTGAATTACATGCTTTGTATAAACAGGTTTATTAACAGGACGTAAAACCCTGTTATCATAACCGGTTTGGTATCTATAATCTTCTACACTATCCTTATACTTGTATGCGTACATATTCCTCCAGTCTTATAATAGATTAACACATGTTTTTCTACTTTCTAATCCCCTGAATAAATTATATCTTATTAAGATATAATCATAGTAATAAACCCTTGTATTATTTGCAGTACAATAATTGCAATTATCGGAGAAAAGTCTAATCCCCCTAAAGGCGGAATGAACCTTCTAAATATATCCAAATAAGAGTCTGTTACTTCACGAATAAATTTTATTGGCTGCTGTTCCCAATCAATACTTGGAATCCAGGACATAAAAATTCTGAGGATAATTAATATGTAAAACATATTAAATAAACCGTTTATTGCTTTTAGTAACATTTGATTCTGAACCATTATCTTAACCTCTATGCTCTGGATTTTGCCTTAGTATTAGCACAATCGCAATTATTTCTTTCCACTGGAATATTTTCTATCATAGTAAATAATAATTTTTTCAAATTAGCGACATTATTATTAAATACTTCAATAACAGCCTGATGAGATACAGGCGGTACATCCCCGACAAGGCCTGCATCATAATCAGTAATTAATGATATATTCAATGGGCACATGTCTAATTCTTTAACAAGATATGCTTCAGGGAATGCAGTCATATTAATAACTTCCCACCCTTGATTTGTAAAGAATTTTGATTCTGCCTTTGTAGAAAAACGAGGACCATTAATTACAACAACAGTACCTGTTTCATGGATTTTTATACCTAAGTCCTTACCTGTTTTTATCGCAAGTTGTCTAAGTTCAGGACAATACAAATCAGCCGGTGACGGGTGTGTCACAATAGGACCGTCAAAAAACGTTGAAGGTCTGCCTTTTGTCCAGTCTACAAATTGATCACATATAACA
Source organism: Candidatus Gastranaerophilales bacterium (assembly GCA_944324835.1). Lineage (GTDB taxonomy): Bacteria > Cyanobacteriota > Vampirovibrionia > Gastranaerophilales > Gastranaerophilaceae > UMGS1585. The sequence goes on along the minus strand of CALUXV010000001.1, from coordinate 89,634 downwards.
AAGCTGCCAGGTTCAACATGTTTTTGTAAACTTCCTGCGGCACATGGAGAAATAACTCTTTCGCATCCGACATGCTTCATTGCCCAAACATTTGCTCTATAATTTAAAATATGCGGAGGAATTGTATGGCTCCTGCCATGACGAGGCATGAATGCTACTTTGTGTGCTCCGATTTTCCCTATAAATAAACTGTCACTTGGCATGCCATAAGGTGTTTCAACTTTGACTTCTTCAATATCATCTAAAAAACTGTAAAAACCTGAACCGCCAAATACACCTATATCCGCTAGTTTTTCCATTTAAAATTCCTCCTACAAGATAAATTAATAAGATTTTACTAATATAACACAAAGTTATTAATTTCTCATTTGGTTAATATTTATTTACATCCCATATTAGTTTTTTGTTTTATAATTATTTTAAAAATAATAATAAAGAGGTATAAATTATGAGATTTGACACCGGGGAAGTTCTAACAGCAATGGTTACACCAATTCTTAATAACGGAGATGTTGACTATGCAAAAGTCGAACAGCTTGCAGTATATTTAACGGAGAATGGCTCTGACTCTATAGTTGTTACTGGAACAACGGGAGAATCACCGACTCTTACACATGAAGAAGAAATAAAAATACTTCATGCGGCCAAAAAAGGTGTCAAGAATAATGCAAAAGTGATAATGGGGACAGGTTCTAACTGTACAAAAACTGCTGTTGAAATGTCAAAACTGGCAGAACAAGAAGGAGCAGATGCGGTTCTTTGTGTCGTACCTTATTACAACAAACCTTCTCAAAGAGGTATGATAGAACATTTTTCAGCAATTGCAGAAGCTGTTAATCTGCCGATTATAATGTATAACATTCCGTCACGTACCGGAGTAAATATGTCTGTTGATACAGTTAAATTTTTGGCTGAAAAATATAATAATATTGCAGCTCTTAAACAAAGTTATGGTGATATGGATACAATAACAGAATTGAATATAAATACACCTGATGATTTTACAATTCTAAGCGGTGATGACAGTCTTACATTACCGATGATGTCACTTGGAGTACACGGGGTAATATCTGTTGCATCACATATTTTCGGAAAAGAAATAAAAATGATGATTAAAGAATTTAAGTCAGGAAATATTGTGAAAGCAAGAAATATTCACAATAAATTGTATCCGGTATTCAGAAAACTGTTTATGGCACCTAATCCTACACCTGTTAAGGCTGCTTTGTCAGAAATTGGGCTAATAAATGACTACGTCAGACAACCTCTTGTCAGTTTGACTGTAGAAGAAAAAACAGAACTTATGTATACAATTAACTCTTGCAGGGCTAACCTGATGGCATTATTGTAATAATATTGTTTCTGGTAAAATAAGTATAAATAAATGATTATAAATTTTAATAGGGAGTTAAATAAATAGATGAAAAATAGAATTATAATGTTTTGGGCTATTGTTGCAATAGTAATAACATCAATTGTTTTAATTTTTACCAAACCGACAAAACTTGGTTTAGATCTTGTCGGCGGTTCAAGATTGGTTCTTGAGGCACAGACAACAAGTTCAATTGCAAAAATTACTCCGGATATGATGGATAGTTTGTTATTTGCAATTGAAAACCGTGTGAACAAACTTGGTGTTGCAGAAACTGTTGTTCAACGTTCGGGGGAAAACAGACTTGTTGTTGAAATCCCTGATGTATCAGATTTAGAACAAGCCAAAGCATTTATTGGTGACACTGCAGAATTAGAATTCAAAGCTCCAATGCCGTCTGCAAATGATATGTACACAGAAAACTGGATTTCAACCGGCTTAACGGGTAAAGATTTATCAAAGGCAAGTTTGAGTACAAATTCATCAAATGGACAATGGGTTGTTGATTTGGAATTCAATGCAGAAGGAACAAGAAAATTTGCTAAACTTACCAGAGCATTGGTTGGCAAACCAATGGCTATATTCTTTAACGGAGAAATGCAATCGGCTCCTGTTATCAGAGAACCAATTTTGGAAGGCAGAGCTCAAATATCAGGCGGAGACAGCGGCTTCCAATATGAAGAAGCTAAGAAAATGGTAGACCTCTTGAACGCAGGTGCTCTTCCTGTTCCTGCAAAAATTGTTGAAGAAAATACAGTCGGCCCGACACTCGGTGCTGATAGTATCGCAAAATCAAAAGTCGCAGGTATAATTGGTCTTGGACTTGTAATGCTATTTATGATTGGATATTACAGATTACCGGGATTAATTGCAGACGTTGCACTTTGTATATACGGTGTTATCTTGTTTGCAATATTCAAAACGATTCCTGTTACAATGACTCTTGCAGGTATCGCAGGTTTCATTCTTAGTATCGGGATGGCGGTTGATGCGAATATCCTCATATTTGAACGGACAAAAGAAGAGCTAAGAGCCGGTAGAACGCTGTTTACGGCAATCAATGCAGGTTTCGACAGAGCATTCACAAGTATTTTTGACTCAAATATGACAACAATTATTACATGCGTAATTCTATATTGTCTTGGTACAAGTATCGTAAAAGGGTTTGCATTAACACTTGCTCTCGGCGTAGTTACATCTATGTTTACTGCAATTACGGTTACTAAAAACTTTATGTTATTGATATTTGGAACAAAAACTCTTACACATCCTGAATTATTCGGATTAAGAAAGAATGAAATCGGACAAGGATATCAGGTAACTGAATCTAAGAAAGAAAATGCAAAATTTGGAATTATTGACTAAAAAGAAAGGTTATATATTATGAAACTTGATATAGTAAAGATTAGATTTTGGTGTTTAGCATTCTCTGCATTGCTTATTTTACCGGGATTAATAGGAATGGTATATTCTGCAATAACAACACCGACACATACGCCGTTAAAGGTTGGTATTGATTATACAGGCGGTACTACACTGCAATATGGAGTCAAAAAAGATGTGACAAATGATGAAATGGCACAAATCAGAACTAACCTTGAAAAAAACGGTGTAGAAAATCCGTATATTCAAATCGTAAATGTAAATTCTAAAAATAAAACTGATTTGAAAGCAATGATTTCAATCAGAACAAAATTTATTGACAGTAAATCAAATGTTCAGCAAAAAATTACACAGGTTATACAAAAAGATTATCCTAATGCGCAGCTTGTACAAGTTGCATCTGTAGGTCCTACTATGGGAAAAGAGTTGTTCAAAAATTCTTTACTTGCCGTAGGATTAGCATTATTAGGTATCATTTGCTATTTAACAATAAGATTCCAATTTGATTATGCACTTGCAGCAATATTAGGACTTGTTCACGACGTACTTTTTGTATGCGGGGTATTTGCATTAATGGGAATATTATACGGGACAGAAATTGATGCGTTATTTGTAACTGCCGTTCTGACCGTAATAGGTTTCTCTGTTCACGATACAATCGTTGTATTTGACAGAATCAGAGAAAACTTAAGATACTATGCTAAGAAAATGACATTCAGTGAAATTATTAATTACAGTATTAATCAAACACTTGCAAGAAGTATTAATACATCATTAACAACATTAATCACATTGTTTGCCTTGTATTTCTTCGGCGGAGTTACAACTAAAAACTTCGTTCTTGCGATGATTTTAGGTATAACAGTCGGAACATATTCAAGTATATTCTTCTGTTCAGTACTTATAGATATCTGGAAAGACAAAGGAGCAAATACTCCTAAACAACTTGAAACAACACCTGCCGTGTAAGGTTTTGTGTAAGTTTATATTGAGGAATTTATGAAAACAGAACTGCTGGCACCTGCAAAAGATTTAGAAACGGCAAAGATTGCCATCGACTGCGGTGCCGATGCAGTATATATTGGCGGACCTTCTTTCGGTGCAAGATATAAAGCAGGAAATTCTCTTGATGATTTAAAAGAACTCGTAGAATATGCTCATAAATTCTATGTAAAAATATACGTCACAGTAAACACTATTGTTACTGATATTGAACTTGAAGAAGTTAAAACTCTCATACAACAACTATATTCCATTGGAGTCGATGCTCTAATCGTACAGGATATGGGAATTTTAAAACTCTCTATTGATAAAGAAATACCGCCAATCCCCTTACATATCAGCACACAATGTGATAACAGGGATTTAGAAAAAGTTAAATTCTTTGAAAAACTAGGTATTCCACGTGTTGTTCTTGCAAGAGAATTATCACTTAAACAAATACAAGAAATCAAGAATAATACCAATATCGAACTCGAATGCTTTATTCACGGGGCATTATGTGTATCCTATAGCGGCCAATGCTACTTAAGTCAATCTATAGGCGGACGTTCCGCAAACAGAGGAGAATGTGCGCAGCCTTGCCGTAAAAACTACTCTCTTATTGATGATAAAGGTAATATCATTATAAAAAATAAACCGCTTTTATCTTTGAAAGATTTTAATACTTCAAAATATTTAGAAGAACTGGTCAACATCGGAGTTAAGTCGTTTAAAATAGAAGGACGGCTGAAAGATAAAGAATACGTAAAAAATGTTGTTTTATATTATAGAAAACAACTTGATAAACTCTGTGAAAAGACTTCATCCGGAAAAATTATAACAGATTTTGAGCCGGATATAACAAAAAGTTTTAACCGCGGATATACTGATTATTTCCTGGATAAAAGAAAAGACTGTTTTAATTTTGATGGTTACAAAGGGGAATTTATAGGACAAATCATAAAAGTCAGTAAAAACTTTTTTGAAACAGATTCAAATAAAAAACTTTACCCGCAGGACGGTCTTTTGATTGGGAATGAAGGCTGCCTTGTAAATAAAGTCGAAGGGAATAAAATTTACCCGAACAAAATGCCGGAAATAACAAAAGGGAATCCTGTTTTTAGAAACAAAGATGCACTCTATGAAAAAAAATTAAATTCGGCTAAAATTGTTCGCAAAATAGGTATTGATATAACAGTTGAAAATAATACAATTATTACCGGTGACGAAGATAATAATAACGTTTCAATCAATTTACCGGAAGGTGAACCGGCCAAAAATCAAGAAAAAATGAACGAAAACTTTATTGCACAAATGAGAAAAACAGGCGATACGATATTTGATGTAAATGATATCAACTTAAATACCAAAATCCCGTTTTTGCCGTTCTCACTTGTAAACGAATTAAGACGAGAGTTGCTGGAAAAGTTCCTTAAAGAACGTCAAAAAAATTACCACAAAGAAGAACAAAAAGAACTTCATTATACAAAATATTATAAAAATTCGGATGATTATAAAGCTAACGTATATAATGCTTCAGCCAAAGAATTTTATAAACATTGCGGATGCGAAATTACAGAACCAGCATTTGAAGCAGGCTGTTCACATAAAATAGAATTAATGCGGACAAAACACTGCATAAAATACGCTCTTAATATGTGTAAATCCCCTGAAAAATTATTCCTTGTCGATGACAGAAACAAAAAATATGAATTACAATTCGATTGTAAAAATTGCGAAATGATTATTTTAGGTTAAATGAGTAATAATTTAACAAGTTTTAGATAATATTATTTTGTATAATATTTAATTAAATTTCTTCTTTTTGAGGTATTAATTTTAATATCGCACTATGTCTTGATGTTGTGCCTTTTTCTTTTCTGTATGAATAAAATAAATCATTGTTGCAGCTGGTACAATACGGGCAGACATCAATATTTTCTCTTGGAACACCAAAATCAATTAATTGCTGCTTGTTGATACCTTTCAAATCGACATATATTTTTTCATAAACAAATGTTTCATAAGGTTCCATATTGGAGATAGTTTGTTTTAGTTTTTCATAAACATCTTCTCCGATGTTATAGCAGCAAATGGCTATTGTCGGGCCTATTACTGCGTATAAATCTTCGTTATTTGTAAAGTATTCTTGTTTCATAATTTCAATCGCTTTAGGTCCGATTTCGCCAGCAGTTCCTCTCCAGCCGGCATGAAGCACTGCACCTATATTATGTTTTTTGTCATAGAGAATAATCGGTGTGCAGTCCGCATAATTTAAATATACTGCCTGGCTGTAATTATCCAGAATTAATCCGTCTGTATTCGGGTATGAATCAAGGGTTTTGCTCGCAATTCTAATGTTTGATGAATGTGTTTGTGTTGGCGATACGAGCATTGCTTTATCTATTTTAAGATAGTTGCAAATATCTTTTTTATTTTCTTTTACAATAGATTCTATTTCAGGCTCGCTGGAACGAATAACGGACTCTCTTGTTGTAAAAAAGTGTTCTGCTTCAGGAATAATATCTGAATAAATAACTCTTTTTTTATTTATAAATTTGATATGAAACATACAACCATCCTAGAATAAATCCGATAAAAAGTACAATACTTTTTGTGGTGTAAATTTACATTGTATTTTCTTTGGTATAAAATTTAATTAATGGAGAAGGGATAATTATTATAAGAAAGGGTTTATATGAAAGTTTCATTAAATTGGTTATGTGAATTAGTAGATATATCAGATATTCCTGTGGAACAAATTGCACATGAATTGACTATGAGCGGTTTGGAAGTAGAGGCTGTTGAAGAATTGAAACCTCAATTTTCGAATATTGTAACTGCCAGAATCGAAAAAATCGATAACCATCCGAATGCAGATAAACTTCATCTTGTAACAATCAATAACGGTTCAGGATTAAAAACTGTTGTTTGCGGGGCTCAAAATATTCAAGAAGGGCAGATTATTCCTTATGCATCGGTTGGCAGTAATGTTTTAGACAGACACACCGGCGAACAGTTTACACTAACACCTGCTGTTATAAGAGGGGTTGAATCTCAAGGTATGCTTTGTTCTGATGATGAACTTGGTGTTGCAGAGAGAAATTATCAGGAAGAAGATGGTATATTAATTCTTAATCGTATATTCCCAGATGTTCAAATCGGTCAAAATGTTGAAGATGTTTTGGGCTTTGAAAAAGATATGATATTAGATGTTGCACCGACTGCAAACCGTGGTGACCAATTATCCGTTGTCGGTGTTGCAAGAGAACTTTCTGCTATATTTGACAGACCTTTAAAATTTTCTTATTTACAGCAAACAAGAGATTGTTCAACAGATGCTTTCAAAGTTGAAATAAAAGATAATGATGTATGTAAATATTATTCAATAGGCTTGTTATCAGGTATCGAAATAAAGTCTTCTCCTGATTGGATGCAAAAACGTCTTATTGCATCCGGCATGCGTCCTATTAATAATGTTGTAGATATTACAAATTATGTATTATTGGAATACGGTACACCTCTGCATGCTTTTGATAGAGATAAATTAAACGGATATCTTTGTGTCCGTCGTGCACAAAACGGTGAAAAACTGGTTACTCTGGATGGTGTTGAAAGAGAATTAACAACGGATACGGTTCTTATTGCAACCGAAAATGAAGGTGTATGTGCCGCAGGTGTATTCGGCGGTGAAAATTCTGAAATTGATGACAATACAAAAAATATTGCATTAGAGGCTGCTTATTTTCCTGCACCTACTACCAGAAAAAGTGCAAGAAGCATAGGCTACCGCTCTGATGCTAGTGCAAGATTTGAACACGGTATAGATATAGAAGCTGTTAAACCGGGCTTAATGCGTGCAATGCAGTTATTGAATGAATATGCAAACGCTCAAGTTGAAGGTATAGTTGAAACAGGAAATAACAAACTTGAACCTGTTGATATTACATTAAGATTTTCTCAGGTTCAAAAAGTTTTAGGCTTAAGTATTGATGCAATGAAATGTGAAACAATACTTGAAAGATTAGGATTTAAAAAACTCGGCGGGAATGAATTGGCTGCAAAGTTTGAAGTGCCGTCATTCCGTTATAATGATGTAACAAGAGAATGTGATTTAATTGAAGAAATTGCAAGAATCAACGGTTACGATAAAATTGCACCGACACTTCCGAATAAAACTTCAAGTCCTGTTATAACATTGGAAGAAAGAACTAAGAAAAAAATTCATGAACTAATGCTTTCATCAGGTTTGGATGAACTTGTAACATCATCATTAATCGGTGAACCTTTATTGAAACAGTTTGACATAGTTTATAACCCTGAAACAGCAGTTAAAGTTGAGTATCCTGCAAGTGAAGAATTTACTATGCTTCGACAAACAATGGCTGCAAGTTTATTGAATTGTATGAAATATAATTATGATAACGGACAAAAAGTTTTCTGGGGTTATGAACTCGGCAAAATTTATCATAAAGTCGGCGAAGCGAATGAAAAAGATGCAGGCGTAAAAGAAACTCAAGTGTTGGAAGGTATAATAACAGGTGTAAAAGAAAACTCAAAATGGCAGTCAACAGGAGAAGTTGATTTCTATACAGTAAAAGGTATTGTTGACAGCTTGATGGAAGAATTGGGACTGGCAAAGAGAATTAAACTTGCAACTCTTGCAGAATCTCCTCTTGCTGATACTCATAAAGCATTACACCCTTATAGAACTGCAGTAATGTTATTATTGGGTAAACATCCTGAAGTTATCGGATATTACGGACAGATAAATCCGGAACTACGTGATAAATTAAAAATGAAACAGGATGCATATCTTTTCAAAGTAGATTTAGATATGGTATTTGCAAATATCAATGAATCAGTTACCCGTTATAAAAAACTTCCGCAGTTCCCTGAAGTACAAAGAGATATTGCAATGATTATTCCAAATAGTGTATCTTATGCGGAATTAGAAAAAACAATTAAAAAGGGTGTTAATAATAACTTATTCAATGGCTGTGATGTTTTTGATATCTATCAAGGAGAACACGTCCAAGATGGATTCAAGAGTATTGCGTGCAGAATAAAAATGTTGGATGCAAATTCAACCCTAACAGATGAAACCATCGAAGAACAAATGGCTAACGTTCGTTCATTATTGAAAAAAACATTTGCAGAATTATCATTCAGAGAATAAGAGAGGTTTTATTATGAAAAAACTTTTATTAAGTTTGTTATTTGCTTTATTAACCGTTATTCCTGTATACGCTGATATTGTTCCTATAAAGGTATCAGATGTCCCAATGGGAGTTTTAGGCGTTTATCAGCCGACAAATGTTTTAAAAGTTTTTGAAAAACCTGATTCAAAATCAACTCTATTATTTCAGAAAAAATGGTCTTATGTGACAGTATCTGAAACTGACTATGCAAGTAATTTGTTTGCTGTTTTGAGGAATAAAAAAGATTTATCTTTTGTATATGCAACAGATATGGACGAAGATTACGTAAAAGTTATTTATGATAAAACAAAAAATTCTCAGGGCTGGGCATATAAAGAAGATGATTTCCAATTTTTGCCGTGGATAACCTTTTACAACATGTACGGTAGAAAATACGGCTTAAAAATTTTAAAGGATGCTCCTGATTTTGTATATGATGTCCATTCCAGAAGTGATAAAGAATCTCAACTTCTCGGGAAATTAAACAGGCCTAAGGAAATAAGATTAACTGCAATTCAGGGGAATTGGGCACTTGTTACTGCTCTTGATTTGGGCGGTAAAGTTAATACCGGTTTTATTCGCTGGCGTGGTGATAACGGCGAACTGTATTTATTCCCTGCTATTTAATAAAATTTATACGGGTACTTTAACAACCAATTTTCTGACGTGATGCTGCCCGTTAATATTGATAGATGGTTTGTGTGCATTATTTGGATATAGTATAAGAAAATCTCCGGTATGCATTTCAACATCTTCAAAAGTTTCAGATGTTAAAAATTCAATATCTTTGACTTCATCATAAGGAATACTTGGTTTACAGTTATTATATTCGCAAACACTTATTTTCTCCTGTCCGGAAAGCAAGAATTGTATATCAATGTACTTTCTGTGTGCTTCAAATAATGCATCTTCTTTGGTGTAATACGTTTGCAAATTTGCCCAAATCCCGTCATCAAGATTTATTTTTCCATCCGGCATGTCGTTAAAATTAGTATTTTTGATATATTCAATAGCTTTTTTTATTTTTGGTGTCTCGTTTAAAATTATATTTTTCATATCTGTATTATACATCAAAAGCCAGCAGTTAATTACTTTTTTCTTGACATGAAAAATAAATTTTGTTAGTGTTAGTAGTAGAAAAATATACCAGTATATTTTTCTACTGATAAATTTGATATTACAAAATATTAAATTTGTGCCATTGGTTATATCTATATTATAATGCATGTTATATAGATTATTTTGGGGAGAGTATATGCGTAAAAAAATTATAATAATCGTGTGTATTGTTTTCGGGGCAATATTATTGAGGTATTTGTTTACCTCGTTTATGACATTATTGGCTCAAAACAAGATGAAAGCAACATTAGCGCCGCCGGTTACGGTTACAAAAGTTACATATATGGATAAACAAAAGAGTTATGAGGTTCCGGCACGTGTTACTTCAAAATCTCAAATTCAGGTTAATGCCAGAATTAACGGTTACTTAACTAAAAGCTATTTTAAAGAAGGTGACTATGTAAAAGCAGGGCAGGTTCTGTTTGAAATTGAACCTCAGGAATATGCACTTGCGGCACAAAGAGCAAAGGCTGATGTTGAACGGGTCAGAGCACAACAGATATATTATGATAAACAGGCAATAAGAGCACAAAAACTTGTCCAAAAAGATTATATTGCACGTTCCGAATACGATAATGCGGTATCGCAAAGAGATGCATTCAGGGCTCAGACTACGTACAGTGAAATGGCATATCGTGATGCGATGAGAAATTTATCATACACAAAAGTTAAGGCACCTGTATCGGGACGAATCGGGATTATTACAGTAACGGTCGGAAACTATGTAACTATTAATTCAGGAGCATTAACTACTATTTACAGTACACGCCCGATGTATGTGACTTTCCCGCTTGAAATGCAGCAGTATTCAACTTTAACAGCGATTGACGGAAACCCGAATGTTAACCGCAAGGTTGAGTATGTATTCAGCAGCGGTGATAAGTATGATAAACCCGGAGTCCAAGATTTCAGAGATAACAAAGTTGATGAATCAACCGGTACAATTTTAATGCGTGCAACATTTGCAAATGAAGACGATGCATTAATTTCCGGCGATTTTGGACGAATTGTTATTTATTCAAATAAAACATCTCCTGTTCCTGCAATTCCTACAAAATGTATTCAGGAAAATCAGGAAGGGAAATATGCTTATGTCTTAGATAATGAGGACTTGCCAAGACTTGTTTATGTAAAAACTTCAGGACAGGAAGGTGATTATTCTTTAATCAGTGAAGGTCTAAAAGTCGGAGACAGAGTACTTTCAAGCGGTATCCAAAAAGTTATTCCGGGAACACCTGTCAGAATAGTTCAGCAGGAAGTATCGGATAAAGAAACTGTAAAACCAAACTTCTTCCAAAAAATAAGGAATAAATTATTCGGAAAGGGTAAGAAATAATGGCGGGTAATTTATTTGTAAGACGGCCAAAACTGGCAATAATTATTTCCCTCGTAATTATACTTGCGGGGCTTATTGCCATGACCCATCTTCCGGTAGAAGAATACCCGTCAATCACTCCTCCTCAGGTTATTGTATCTGCGACCTACAGCGGTGCGAGTTCTGACGTTATTGCATCAACAATTGCGGCTCCTGTAGAACTTCAATTGAACGGGGTTGAAGACATGATTTATATGTCATCTGATTCAAGAAACGATTCATACAAATTGACAATATACTTTGAAGTCGGAACTGACCCTGACATGGCACTGGTAAACGTTCAGAACCAATTACAATTGGTTACTCCTCGTCTGCCGGAAGAAGTAAGAAGATACGGTTTGACCGTTAAAAAATCAACCGGCGGTCCGGGTTGTTTGATGATGTCTGTTAAATCTCCGCATGGAACGTACGACTCATTGTATTTGGCAAACTATGCAACACTGTATTTAAAAGATGAAATTGCCAGAACTAACGGTGTTGCGGAAGTTAACGTTTTTGGTGCCGGTGAGTATTCTATGCGTATATGGCTGAATCCTGAAAAAATGGCAAGTATGAATATATCATCAACAGATGTTCAGAATGCAATTGCCGCTCAAAACGTTCAAACTCCTGCAGGTAACTTGGGGGTTGAACCTATGGTTGACCCGCAGGTATTGAAGTATACCCTGCGTACTAAAGGCCGTTTAAAAGATGTTGAAGAATTTGAAAATATTGTTGTAAAAGCAAATCCAAACGGTTCCAATGTCAAGATAAAAGATATTGCCAGAGTTGAACTGGGGGCAAATAACTATAATTCAATTTCAAGAGTTGCAGGTAAAAATAATGCGATGCTTTCTATTACACAGCTTCCTGATGCAAACTCTATTGATCTTGTTAACCGTATCAAGGCAAAAATGGAAGATTTGAGTAAAAAATTCCCGCCTGATGTTACTTATGCGGTTCAATATGATGATACAAAATTCGTAAGAGAATCAATTCATGAAGTTATTAGTGCAATAGGCTTAGCAGTATTATTGGTAAGTATTGTAACGTATCTGTTCTTAGGAACTTTTCGTTCTGCATTTATTCCTTTCTGTGCAATTCCGGTATCGTTAATCGGTGTATTCATATTTATGGGGATGTTCGGGTTCTCAATTAACCTGTTAATTTTGTTCGGGTTGGTTCTTGCCGTAGGTCTGGTAGTAGACGATGCGATTGTTGTATTAGAGAATACCCAGCGGCATATTCAGGAAGGAAAATCTCCTAAAGATGCAACAGAAATTACAATGGAAGAAGTATTTGGTGCAGTTGTTGCAACATCTCTTGTATTGATGGCTGTATTTGTTCCTGTATCGTTTATGACAGGGATTACGGGGCAGATGTTCAGACAGTTTGCTTTATGCCTTGCAACCTCAATCGGTTTATCAACAGTTGTTGCGTTAACTCTGTCACCTGCATTATGTTCAATTATTTTGAAGGGCGGTTCCGAAAAAGCCGATTTTGAATTTATTCAAAAATTTGATGATTGGTTTTTGTCTGTTCGTGAAGGATATTTGCGGGCCGTACACTATTTTGTCGAATCTCCTAAAAAGACTTTGAAATTCCTTATTTGGGTATTTATATTTATTTTATTTATGTTCTTTATTATTCCAAAAGGTTTCTTGCCGACGGAAGATAAAGGTGCATTATTTACACAATTACAGCTCCCTGATGGTGCATCTGTATCTCGAAGTGATAAGATAGGTGCAGAAGTTGCAGAAAAAATATCCAAAATACCTGGTGTTGAAAGTACTTTGGAAGTTGCAGGGTATTCAGGTGAGAATACGGTGTTGATTGTATCGCAGTTAGATGATTGGTCAAAACGTAAAAAAGCCTCATTATCTATGGAATCAATACAACGACAAATAGGGCAGATGTTTGCAAACTTTACGGAAGCTACCGTTGCAACATTCCCTCCTGCATCAATTTCCGGTATGAGTATGTTTGGCGGCTTTGAGTACAGACTTTTGGATATGGGGGACAGGACTCCGGAAGAATTGTTTAATGTAAGCAAAGATTTCATGGCAGAGGCATCAAAAGATCCTATGTTTCAAAGACTGTTTACAACATATTCGGCATCATTACCGCAATTGAAAATTGTGATTGATGAAGAAAAAGCTATGGCACAAGGGGTTGAAATTGCAGAAATATATAATACCTTGTCTAATTTTCTTGGTTCAACATATATAAACGACTTCAATAAATTTGGTCGTGTATATCGTGTTTACATTCAGGCTGATGCTCCTTATCGTGTAAAACCGTCAGACTTAAGCAAGCTTTATGTTAAAAATAAAACAGGTAAAATGGTTCCGTTAACTGCTGTTGCTCATACAGAGAACGTTATCGGGCCTTATATGATAACTCGTTATAATATGTATCCATCAGTAACAATTAACGGTACGCCGAGAAATAATATCAGTTCAGGGCAGGCAATGGAAGAAATGGAAATGCTATCTGACAAGCTTTTGCCTAAAGATATGAGTTTCAGCTGGTCAGGTACATCCTTGCAGGAAAAACAATCGGCAGGACAAATCGGGCCAATCCTTGCAATGGCATTAACGTTTGTTTATTTGTTCCTTGTAGCACTCTATGAAAGCTGGACATTGCCGATTGCTGTAATGCTGATATCTCCAGTTGCGTTGGTCGGTGCACTGTTCTTCCAATATATTTCAGGGTATGCTCTGGATATTTATGCACAGATTGGGCTTGTTATGTTAGTCGGTTTAGGTACAAAACAGGCAATTTTGATTGTCGAATTTGCTAAGGATGCTATGGAAGACGGTATGAACTATGTTGATGCTGCGATGGAAGCTGCAAAACTCAGGTTCAGGGCGGTTATGATGACAAACATTGCGTTCATTTTAGGTTTGTTGCCGCTGGTATTTGCTCACGGTGCAGGTGCCGGCAGCCGTCACTCCATCGGTATGACTGTATTCGGCGGTATGATTGCTGTATCCTGTATCGGTAGTATCCTTGTTCCTGCGTTCTTTGTTATGATTAACGTAATGAAAGAATGGTACTATGCAGATGGTATCAAAAAAGTTGCGAATGTTGTGAGAATATTCGGCGGAGATTTGATTAATAAATTAGTTGAAAAGATTAAAGAGATGAGAAGGGATAAATAGAGGATAGGGGTAAATAGGATTAAGATAGAATGAAGAAGTTAATAAGTTTATTACTAATATTTATATTTTTCTCGTCCTCTGTATACTCTGCGGAGATAGGCAATACTATTGACAAATCTGAGTATCCGGATTCTAATATGGTACAGCCAAACAAAGGCGAAGATTTTGTAATAGAAGGCGGAGTTGCAAAATATATCGATGTTAATCTTGAAGATTGTTTGAAGTTTGCGATGGGAAACAATCCTAAAATCCAGGCCGCAATACAGGATGTGTTTGCATCCGATTACAGGATTAAGCAGGCATGGTCAAACTGGTTCCCGTCATTCAGCTGGCAGACAGGTTATACAAGAATCAAACAGCTGCAATTGTCTGATGTATTCAATAGAAACCTTGTATTCAATTACTACGTATTGGGAACGATTTCTGTTTCCGAAATGTTGTATGATTTCGGGGTAACACAAAATACCGTAACTATTCGAAAGTTAGAGAACGAACAATACAAGATTATGTTGACGGAAACGGTTAATACTGTATTACGTGACGTAAAAAATGCGTATTACAATGTTCTTTTGGCTTATGAACAAGAAAAAGTTGCGGAAGAAACTGTTGAACAATATGAAAAATTCTATGAACAGGCAAAAGCTTTTTATGAAGCCGGAACTAATCCGAAAGTTGATGTAACGATTGCGGAAGTTAATTTGAGTAACGCAAAATTAACTCTTATTCAGGCAGAAAATGCGGTTGATATAGCAATGGCTCAATTGAATAATGCCATGGGGCTGCCTTATATGAATAAGTATAATATTCTTGATCATTTAAAATACAATCCTTGTGATTTAACATTAACTCAGGCTGTCGAAATTGCAAAAGAATCAAGACCGGATTACAAGTTGGCGGATGTAAAAGTTCAAACTGCTAATCAGAATGTTAAACTGTCGAAAAAAGCATGGTATCCGCAAATCCAGTTTGATGCAAACTACTCAATCGGTGGTAAATCGTTTACTTCAAACTACGGTTACAATATCGGGGCTTACTTGAATTTTCCGACAGTTAACGGAATGCTGATAAGAAACCAGATTAAAGAAGCACAAACCCAGCATTCAAAAGAGATTGCAACATCTCATCAAACTCAAAACGATATTTATTTAGAAATCCAAAATGCGTTTTATAATCTTGTAGAAAAGAAAAATAAAATTCCGGTTTCAACTTTGCAGGTTAAACAGGCAAAAGAAAACTATGATTTATCATTTGGCAGATATACAGTCGGTGTCGGAAATCCGGTGGAATTAAAAGAGGCACAGGTTCAGTATGCCAATGCAAGAATGCAATACAATAATACTTTGTATGAATACAATACCGCGCGTGCTAATCTGGAAAAAGCAATCGGTAAAAATATTATTGCAGGGGCTGTAGAGCTTGAAAAATCAAAGCCGCAACCTGTTCAAAAAGATGTAAAGGCTAAAAAAGTTGAACCTGTTAAAACAGAAAAAGAACCGGTAAAAGTTGAACCGAAAAAGAAACCTGTTGTTAAAAAGAGATATTATAACAATAAGGTTATAAGAGGTTTGCATAATTTCTTCTCTTATCCTGATGATTAGTGTTTGATTGTCTGATATGTTTAATATAATATTATCTTAGTTGTAATTTAGATAAGAAAGGGTAGAAACATGCTAGATATTAAACTTATTAGAGAAAATCCAGATAAAATAAATGAGTTGTTAAAAAGACGTTCTCCTGACTTATCGATTGATGAAGTTTTAAAAATAGATGAAGAACGCCGTAAAGTTCAAACCGAAGCAGATGAATTGAGAGCAAAAAGAAAAAATGATTCTCAAAAAATCGGTATGATGAAAAAGAACGGTGAAAATACTGATGCTATTCAAGAAGAAGTAAGAGCATTAGGTGATAAAATTAAAGAACTTGAAGAAAAACAAGTAGAACTTGATACTGCACAAAGAGATTTATTATTGCATATCCCGAATATTCCGGATGAATCAACACCTATCGGACCTACCGAAGATTATAATGTTGAAGTTTCAAGATGGGGTGAACCTACAAAGTTCGATTTTGAATACAAAGCTCACTGGGATATATGTGAAGAAAAGAACCTTGTTGATTTTGAACGCGGGGTTAAGCTTTCCCAATCAAGATTTACTCTGTATAGAGGTAAAGGTGCAAGATTAGAACGTGCAATAATTAATTTCTTCTTAGACCAGCATACAGAAAACGAAGGGTATGAAGAAATATTACCTCCGTTTATGGCAAATGCAGCTACAATGACAGGTACAGGACAGCTTCCAAAGTTTAAAGAAGATATGTATAAATGCGTTGATGAGGATTTATACTTGATTCCGACTGCAGAAGTTCCTGTAACAAATATTTATGCGGGAGAAATTTTATCGGAGGATGATTTGCCGAAATATATGACTGCTTACACTCCATGTTTTAGACGTGAAGCCGGTTCTGCAGGTAAAGATACCAGAGGGTTAATCAGAGTTCATCAGTTTAATAAAGTTGAAATGGTGAAATTATGTACTCCCCAATCAAGCCCTGATGAACATGAAAAATTGACTCAGGACGGTGAAAGAATGCTGCAATTATTGGGCTTGCCATATAGAAGGGTTGCTTTGTGTACTTCTGATATCGGTTTTTCTGCGAACAAATGTTATGACTTAGAAGTGTGGATGCCGTCTTATAATAATTACAAAGAAATTTCAAGCTGTTCAAACTACGGTGATTATCAAGCACGCCGTGCGAATATCAGATACAGAGATAAAGCTACAGGTAAAACACAATTTGTTCATACAATTAACGGTTCAGGGCTGGCTGTTGGCAGAACTTTTGCAGCAATTTTAGAAAACTTCCAACAAGCAGATGGAACCGTTATTATTCCTGAAGTTTTGAGAAAATATACAGGTTTTGATAAATTATAATTACAATTCATGTTTTTTATAAAATAAAAAAGGTATAATTTATAAATTAATTATACCTTTTTATTAAAAAAGAAGAAGTTATGGACTATTACTCCATAACTTCTTCTTTTTGTTTATTGATTAAATCTTGTATTTTAGAAATAATCTCATCTCCTTTTTGCTGCATATCAGAAACAATATGATCTGCTTTTTCTTGGATATCTTTAACTGTTTCATCCGTTTTTTCTGCAACGTCTTTTGCCATAGAGCCAAGCATTTCTCTTGTTTCTTCGCCTGATTGAGGAGCCAAAAGGATTCCGGCAATAGCACCTAAACCTGCACCAACTGCGAATCCTGCTAAAAATCTTGATACTGACATATTTATATCTCCTTTACAAATTCATTTTATTACAATAAGTATTCATTTCATTATCAATATAACTAATTACAATTACCTATTTTTTGAATCGTGATTTAATTATGCTAAAAATACCTTTTGCTATTACTCCTGCAAGTGCAGAAGATTTAGATAAAACCGTAACTGCAAATTTTGAAAGTTTGGTGGATATATTTTTTAAACGATTAACATTAGACTCTGTTCGTTTAACTAAATTATTAATAATACTTACTGATTCTGTAACGTCATTTAATATAGGTTCTGCTGATTTTCTTACTAATTCTGCCGTTTGGTTCATTAATGTTAAAAGTTTTGAAAAATCAAATAAAACTTTTACAATAAATACACCTACAACAATCAAAAAGACTACACTTGTCCAACAAAGGAAAGTAAGCCCTTGATACAGACTTGCATTATCCATAACAAACTCTCCTCTTAATTAAAATCATACTCTGTATCTTCAAGCTCTTTTGCTTTTCTCATTTTTTTTGATTTCAACATATTATTAAATTTTTTGTATTGTCGTTCTAGCTTATAACAGAATAAATCAATTGATTCAAAAGCACGTTTTTTAGCTTGATTAACTTCAGGGGAATGTTTTTCGGCCAGGTCACATACTGTATCTTTAATTTTATTTCTAGCTTTATCTCCAGATTCTGGAGCATATAAAACTCCGGCAATTATACCGCCTATTACACCGGCAATTAGACCTAAACCGAAACCTATTGATGATTTGTTTTCACTCATTATTTTTACCTCTTAACAATTATACCATATTTTTTTATGTTGACAACTTTTTAAAAGCTGTTTTTGCAAGTTTATATCCTAGTAAGAAATTTTTTCCAAGCGGCTTTAAGAAAAGAAGTAAAGCCCATTCAAGGATTCCAATTCCGCGACTTATAATAAATAAACGTTGGGCTTTGTATAATTTATACTTGTTTTTTTGGATAAGCTTTTTAGTATGCGAGCACGTATTTTCTATTGATGCAAGTTCTTTTCCGATAAATTTATTTTGCAACGCTAACTTCTCCGTTAACATTAAAATTTTTACATCAAAATTTAATAATACGGATACTACTACTGCAAGCAATAATAACTGAACTATAAATAATATTAAGATTAAAAAAAACATTTTTATTAATTACTTTTTTGTACTATTATGATTATATATGTAGATTGTTAATAATGCAAATCCGCTTGGAGTACTATTTTATGAAGAGAATAAAGTTTTATTTATTAATAATTCTGGCCAAGTTTTTATCATTTATAATTAAGATGCATGGAAAAACCTCGGGAACTTCATTTATTGGACTTATTACATTAAAAATTGAACCTGATTTTTTGAAAGAAGTTTCAAAATATATGAAAAAATGTATTACGATTACTGGTACAAATGGTAAAACTACTACTTCTGGGATTCTATCGCATATTCTTAAAACAACAAAGCATTCTGTTATTCATAATTCAAAAGGTGCAAATATGTTAACCGGTATAGCAAATACATTTGCTCTCGGGATTTCTCCGTTAAAACGTTATGAATACGCAGTTTTAGAATCTGATGAAGCTTATTTATCAAAACTTTACGATAATATAAAATCAGATTATCTTGTCGTTACAAATCTTTTTAGAGATCAACTTGATAGATATGGAGAACTTAGTACAACGGCAAAAAAGATACAAAATGCAATTGATAAAAATAGAGATTTACGATTAATATTAAATGCTGATGATCCATTGGTTGTGAATTTTAGAGCTTTAGATGATAAAGAATCTATATATTTTGGGTTCAATAAAATTGAATATGATAATAAGAATATTGAATCAAAAGCTCCAATGGAAACAATTAATTGTCCATGGTGCGGTGCAACTTTAAAATATGAAACAAGATTTTATGCGCAACAAGGACATTATTATTGCGCCTGCGGATATAAGCGTCCTAAGTGTAAATATTCCGCAGATGTTGTAATACATGATGATTATTCAGTTATTTCAATGAATTATAATAATCAAAACTATACTTTCCGTATCCCTCTAGTTGGATTGTATAATGCGTATAATGCTCTTGCCGCAATAGCAGTATCATTTGAACTTGGAGTTACTGATATTCAAAAAGCATTAGAAACATACAAGTCTGTTTTTGGACGAAGTGAAATTAAAGAAATTAATGGCAGGAAAGCTATTATTCAGTTAATTAAAAATCCAACTGGTGCAAGTGAGGTACTTAAAACTATTGATAAAAACTCAGATATTTTAATTATTATTAATGATAATTATGCGGATGGTAGAGATGTGTCCTGGTTATGGGATACTGATTTTGAAATATTAAAAGATAGTTCAAAAATGATTATAACATCAGGTACTAGAGCGTATGATATGGCTGTAAGGCTTAAATATGCAGGTATTGATAATGTAAAAGTTATACAAAACATAGATGAAGCAGTGAAATTTGTAAGCAAAAAAGATGCAAATAATAGTAACATTACAATTCTGCCTACATATACCGCATTACTTCATTTAAACGAAAAAGGAGAATAAAATGTTACTAGGTGTGAATATTGATCATATTGCAACATTAAGAAATGCTAGAGGAGGTATAGAGCCGAATGTTTTAACAGCGGCAAGAATGTGTATAGATTTAGGTGCTTCATCAATAACAACACATTTGAGAGAAGATAGACGCCATATAAAAGATTCTGATGTTCAATCAATAAGAAACCTTTCTAAAGTACGTTTAAATCTTGAAATGGCTATGACTGATGAAATGCAAGAAATTGCTCTTAAGCTAAGACCTCATGCTGTTTGTATAGTTCCTGAAAAAAGACAAGAACTTACAACTGAAGGTGGTCTTGATGTCGCAGGTCAATTAGAGCGAGCAACAAAATTTGTAAGACCTCTTATTGAAAAAGGTATTGAAGTCAGTATGTTTATTGATGCTGATATATCTCAGGTATCTGCAGCATATAAATGTGGTGTTCCATTTATTGAGTTACATACAGGAAGATACTCTGAAGATTTTGGTACAGACAAAGAAGAGGAATCATTCCAAGCATTAAAAGGTGCTGCAACGTTCGCACAAACACTAGGATTAAAGGTAAATGCAGGTCATGGATTGAATTATGAAAATGTTAAACGAATGCATGAAATTCCGGATTTAGTCGAACTTAATATAGGACATAGTATTATTGCTCGGGCAGTGTTTGTTGGTTTATCTCAAGCTGTAGAAGAAATGAAAAAACTTGTTGAGGAGAAGTAAAATGAAAACGAAAGAAGAAGTTGTAAAAGAAATGCAGCTTGTAGTTGAACAAATGAAAAAAGACGATATTGATGACAATCCTGATTCTGAAAATGAGTTTTTTCAATGTGATGCTTGTGGCGAAGAAGCATGTTTAGCAGGCTCAATTCAGTATGGAAAATATAGACTTTGTAATGATTGTGTTCTTTTGGCTGAAGTTGGTTTTGAATTAGGTCAAATTAAAGATATTCAAGAATTAATTGATGCAATGGAAGATAAACGTCTTGAAAGTGATTGTAATTTTATAAAACGAGAAGAAAATAGACTTAATAATTAAATTAACTAAATAATTTAAATGACAAGTCAATATTATCATTGATAACTTTTTTCAAACTATCTTGTTCTGTTTTTATAGAAGTTCTTTCTGCTTCCAGTTCTTCTAGTTCAGTATCGATTTTCATTTCTTTTTTATTTATTTTTTTCATATCTTTTTCATAAGTTGCTTCTGCGGTTTTTAAGAATTCTTTATTTTGTACTTCAAGTAACGAAGTTTCATTTGCAATACTTGTACCTTTTATTTCTCCGGTTTCAAAATCAAATCTTACAAATTGTGCAAGTCCTGTTTGAATAACATTAGTAAGCCAATCTGCGCTACGATGCATACCGACACCATCAAAGTCTGCACTTTGAGTTGTATCTCCGATGATAATAAAGCCACCTTTGAGTGCATTATATTGCGCGACACCTTTTTGAACTTCTGGATCTTCCCAATCCCATTCCCATGTAATAATATCTTCATAATTAGGTATTTGTAAATAATTTTCAGACGCTTGTATATCTCCACTTTGATCATTTGGGGAGACGGAAATAGTATAATGAGCTGGATCATCAATGTAATCCGGTATTTTAGTTATTTTTCTACCTTGGTATAAAGCATCAATTAATTCTTGCATAGATTTACCATTTTTAACGTAATTAACAACTAAATCATTAACATATGCTAAAGATGCTTTATCAGCATTATCTGTTAAATCATATTTATCTAGGAATAAATCAATGCTAATATCAGGTATAGTTTCTCCTGCCATTTTTACAGCAGAACGAATATTTTGACGAATAGTATTTATATGAGGAATTGTAAGCTTTCCTGCTTGTTCATGATAAGTTGGTTCCCAGGATGTTTCTCCTGTTGCACGTTTAATTTTTCCTATATCCGCTCCTGTTTGCCAAGCTGCGGTAGCTGTTGTTGTACCTCCAGTGATATCAGCAATTAAGGCGTTCGAAAATGCTTCATCAGCACCACCGGTAAGATAATTATATAATTTTTCATTTAAATAATATAATTTTTTATTATCAGCTTCGTTATTATTGAATTTATTTAAGAATGCTTTAATTTTATTACTTATTTGAGTTTTTTCTGTTTCGCTTGCAGTCGCTGGATCTATAACCCCTGCTTTGACTAGTGCTCCATAAATATTTGAATAATAGCCTCCAGTTCCATCGGCTTCTATTGAAGGAATTTTAGCAGCTACTTCAAAAGATTCAAATCCTCCACCTGTTGTTGGGATATTTGCAGTACCGCTTGAGACCATACCAACTAAATCCATGCCAGGATTTACTCCTGCTCCGTATCCGCAATCAATAAAGTCTGCATTAGTTGTATTTGTGACAGCGTTGTTGTTTCCAATTACTACTCCAAGATTTGCGTTGCCACTAATCTTACAAGTAGTATCAATTCCTGTAAATGTAAATGTATCCCCATTATCATCCCAACAAGAAAGAACACCTGTAAAGCCTCCAACATTTGTATTACCGTGTATATCTCCTCCAGAATAGATATTGCTTACATCAGTATTAGAATTATTATCTGGGTCTACTTTCCAATATCCGGTAATACCGCCAACGTTTGTTCCACCAGTAATATCTCCTATAGAATATGCATTATTAAAATTAGGATGTGAACTTGGGTGTTGTATAAAGTA
Source organism: Candidatus Gastranaerophilales bacterium (assembly GCA_944324835.1). GTDB lineage: Bacteria > Cyanobacteriota > Vampirovibrionia > Gastranaerophilales > Gastranaerophilaceae > UMGS1585. The sequence goes on along the minus strand of CALUXV010000001.1, from coordinate 66,537 downwards.
ACAACCTAAAACACCTCCAACATTATAGCCGGTACCTGTAACATCACATCGATTCATAACATTATCAATGGTTGATGTTTCGCCACCACTTGCATAATAGAATCCAACAACTCCACCAGTACCAATATCTTCATTGTGATCTGTTCTTTCGTGTGAAAAACTACTTGAATTATAGTTTTTAACAGAACCGGATACGGATACATTTGTAATATCTGTATCATAGGATTGACCAATTAAGCCTCCTACATAAATATTGTTGCCGTTTACATTAATATTTTCAAGTTTTACATTTTTAACAACCGCATCACTTGTATTTTTAAATAAGCCTTGTGTACCGCTTAAGTTTGATATAGTGTATCCGTTTCCATCGAATGTCCCTGCAAAATTTTCAATTCCGTGCCAAGTATAACCGGATAGGTCTATGTCTGAAGTTAATACAAATTTTGCACCATTGGTTGATTGTCCGCTTTGAGTTAATGTCATTAACTTATTTAAATCAGCAGCACTGCTTATTGTATAAGTTTGTCCTGCAACAAAACTTGACGCTCCTGAAACAGGAGTTCCGGATACAGAATTATGAGTATCATTAAATTCCGCATAAGGTTTAAGTTCTTCATCATCAAAGCCATCGCCTTTGGTATTTGCTATAGCTCCTTCATAAGTGTAATTGTGTTGGAATTGCTGATAACTCATGTTTCCTATAGGGGTAAAACTTAGAAGAGTGTTAGGATCTTTAGTATAAGACCCATCTGGCCTTGTAGTAACAATCTTCTTTGTTTTTGTCAGCCCACAAACATCTGTCAAGAAATCATCAAGCGTGCCGTTATATGTCGGACTATCTCCTGTTACACCTATAGCTTTTGCATATTCAGGTGTTATCATAAGTCGACCCGTTGAAATTTCCTGCAAGAATAGTGGTTCTGCAGAATACACACCAGCTTGATATGCTGGATTTCCTTTTGGAATAAGACCATTTTCCAGCATTGCTAGAGTTGCATCCTTGAACGTATCACCTTCGTACTCATCATAAATCCTGGTTTGGATTTTTGTGGCGCTAAGGGCCGCCAGATAAGTATTGTACACACGATCAGAATCATTCGCAAGCCGCAGCTTATCTGCTTGCAGCCGTTGAGCACGCCATTCGACATCGTGCTGCCGAGCAGTCAGAGATAGTAGTCTAGCTTGTGATGACGACATTCCCATAATTTGAATCGATTCCCTAGGTTAAATTAATTACGTAATAAATAATATATTATGTTATGTATAACGGTTATTATTAGAGAATCTTTAATAATATTAAGAAATTATTACAAAAATGTATTTAAAACTTAGTATCGAATATTTAATGGCTCTGTTCTTTCCGGAATATATTGTTTATAACTCGGATATTTGTCATGAAGTCTTGGCGGAAGTTTCTTAAAAGCCTTATCTGGAGGAATTCTATATCTTGCTATACTTACATTAATTCCATTTTCTGCAAGTTTATCTTTCAGTAGATATGGATACCACTCATACCCTCTTAATTTGCCTTGATGCACGTTATTAATAATGTCGTTTATATATTTTTGGGTGTATTTAGGTATGCCTGGATACTGCTTGATAAAAGCTTTAACCGGCAGGTTTCCTCTTGCTTCGTTTCTTGCCTTAGTTGTTAACATAAAATTCGCAGCTTCATTTTCTCCACCCAATGAATCTGCATCGATATGTTCAATTGTTCCAACAGATTGACTTAATAATCGCTCTCCAATTTCTTGGTTGGATCTGTCTGCATATTTAATAATAAATGCATTCACACTTGTATTTGAAGTCGGTAATTTACGTGCAATATTAATAATATCTTTGTATTCATCATTATAATCCGGTAAATACTTATGTTTTAAATCAACAATAAGATCTACAGGGGTTTTTCCATCTTTAGCACTTTCAAGCGGTTCATTTTGAAATCTGTATGTTGCTTCACTCAGTTCTTCTAAACCTTCAAATTTACGGTTTGAAAGAATTACTTTTTCTGTTTTATCCAATATTTCTTCGCATTGATGTTTTATTAATTTATTTATAAAAGCTTTACGTTTAAACGGGTGTTTATCATCATCTTTATAAATACGTCTACGCCCTTCTTTTAATTCACTTGCAATTATTTTTCTGTTTTTAGGAGAAATATTTTCGCTGGCTTTTTCTATTTTGTCTAAAATTGTATTCTGTTCTTTTTGCAGCTGTATCATACTATAAGGTTTTTGGTTTTGTAGTATTTCTGAAAAAGTAGTAAATTTATCCCGGCTAGCTTCTATTTCAAATAATTTAAAAATGCTATGTTCTACCGGTAGCATTGATGATTCAAATTTTTTTAGATAGTTAAGTTTTGAACGAATATTTGGTTTTTCTGAAATGTTTTTTGAAATATCCTGCATTTGGTCAAATGTAAGTATTTTGACTCCGCTATAAGGGTCTGTTATATCTTCTAAACCTTTTAAAAAACGACCATTAGATGTATCATTACCATTATTCCCTCTAAAATTAATACTTGTTTCAGAATGGGTAAATGTATCTGATGAAGGTACGAATAATACTGTAGTATTATTCTGTTGTTTGTTTTGTTTTACAAACAACGGATAATTCTTATTTATAGTTATCGATTGAATTAAATTCATTTATCTACACACCTAATTATATGTATATAAAACATTTTTTCATAGAAATTTGCTAGTTTATATTTGAATATTTACAATTTCAAATAATTTGTTAAGCGGATTATAATAGTTTTCATTAAATAATTGCATAAATATTTTATAAGTATTTGGTGCGATATTTTTGGTTTTGTCGTTATCAAGGTATAAGCCTTCAATAAATCTTGCAAATAGTTCTGTTGGTTCGTTATAATATTTATTTAGCTTCCGAATTCTTCTTGTGATAGATGTTTGTTTTCTCTGACAAGAACGCAGCTTTAAATATGAAATAAACTCTTCTGGCATATCAGGAAATTCATTTTCAATGTTTATAATAGAATATGTTTTGTAGTTAAACCAATGTAAAACTTTTACTGCGTCATGTTTTAAAAGATATCTTACATCTGAAAAACGAGAAAATTTAATAAACGGCTTAAATTCTTTCCCTCTTTTAAAATCAGGATATTTTTTCTTTATTATTTTCTCATGATATGCAATTGTATCTTTAATATTATTTTTTTGAATATATAGTTTTTCCAGTGTAGAATTTTTATCTACCAAATTAGTAACTTTTTGTAATTCATTATAAATGGCTTCATTATCAGTTTTAAATATTGGATAAAAATCCTTACATAATGGTTTCTTTTTATATATTATATAATGCGAAAATTCATGTATTAATGTCGGTATAACTCTTTCAGGCTTTATATCTTTTGATATATCAATTCTGTTCAACCTAAAAAAGCCTTGATGACCAAGAGCTTTAGTTGTTGTATGTACATCAATTCCAAGTGATTTAAAAAATTGAATTATCTCTTTACTTAATTCGTTTCGTGTGCAATCCATTTCATATAATCTTCGCTACAGTTTATTACTGGTACTGCAATTACTTCGGGGACACTATAAGGATGGATTTCATTTATAATTGAATTTATTTTTTCAAAATTATTTCGAATAGTTTTTATTGTAAGTAAAATTTCTTTTTCTTTACAATAATCACCATCCCAAGAAAATATAGATTCAACTCGGTCTGTCATACTTATACAGGCTGCAAGATGATGTTTTATTAAAGTATTTGCAATATTTTTAGCCGATTTCTTGTCCGGTACGGTACAATAAATAAGTATAATATCCATTTTAAATCTACTCCCCATTAATGACTGTTTCTCTTCGTTATTATACCAGTATTTAATAGAAATGCAAATTTCTTAACATTTAAAAAAGTTTATTTGGACTTAAAATATTTTTCGGGTCAAATATATATTTGATTTTTTTCATATATTCAAAAGCATTTTTATCTATTGCCATTGATAAATATTTTTTCTTTTCTGTTCCAATACCATGTTCTGCGGAAAGAGTTCCTCCGAGACTGATTGTTAACTTGTATATTTCTTCTTTTGCTGAAATATAATTTTTATGTTCTTCATCATTTTCTAAATTAAGAGCGATTTGCGGATGAACGTTACCGTCTCCCACGTGTCCTACAATACAGGTCTCAAGGTGATATTTGTTACAAATGTCATTAATTCCATTAATTAATTCTGGAAGTTTAGAACGTGGAACAATAACATCATCTGTTACAACGTCGGGTCTTAATTTGGCAGCTGCTGCAAATGATGATCTTCTTGCCGTCCATATCTTTTCATATTCTTCTTTTGTATTTGATATTGTTATGTCTGTTGCATTTGAACTTTCAAGAACTGATTTTAATCTTTTACCATCTGTATTAACAGACTCACTAGAACCATCAATTTCAATTATAAGTGCTGCGGTTTTATCTGTTCTTAAATTCGCAGGATAAAATTTTTCAACGGTTACGATGGAATTATTATCCATAAAATCAATTGTTGATGGAAATATATTAGAGTCAATAATATTATTAACAGATAATGCTGCATCTTCAATATTGTCAAAATATGCCAGCATTACTTTTGATGTTTCCGGCTTAGGAATAAGTTTTAATGTCGCTTCAACAACAATACCTAATGTACCTTCGCTTCCAATAAATAATTGTGTTAAAGGATATCCGGTTGCATTTTTGATGGTATTACTGCCTGTTGTCATAAGAGAACCATCTGCAAGTACAACTTTTAATCCAAGAACATAGTCTTTAGTTGTTCCATATTTGAAGGTTTTAGGCCCTCCTGCAGATTGCGCAATAGCTCCGCCAATTGTTGAAACTCGTAAATTAGATGGATCTGGCGGGAAAAATAATCCTAATTTTTCAACTTCTTTTTGCAATTCTCCAATTACGACACCAGGTTGTACAATTGCTGTCATATCAGTTTTATTGATAGATATTATCTTATTCATTTTGGAAAAATTCATAACAATTCCGCCCAAATCAGGTAAACAAGCTCCTATAAGATTTGTGCCGGCACCTCTTGTTGTTATCGGAATAGAATTACTATTTGCGAATTTGACAACTTTTTGAATGTCATCAATTGTTTCAGGAAATATTACTGTATCTGGAACTTTGTTAGAAATTCTAGTATTAGTTCCATCTTGTGAATATACATAACATTCTTCCAGTGTCGAGAGAATATTATCTTTCGGTAGAAATGTTTCAAGTTTGTCTATAATTTTATTCTTCGTCAACATATGATGTTAATCTTTCAATACTTTTATTTAATTTTGCAAGTTGTTTATCTACGCTTGATATTTTCTTTGTAATTTGTGTATTATCATTTGCTTCAACAAGTTCTGTAAGTCTGTTTAACTTGTCTTCCAATAAATCTATTTTATCTTGTTGCGTATTAAATCTTTCTTCAATTGTATCAAATACAGAATAATCAAATTGAGCAGGTTTTTCAATGCTTCGTATCATTGCTTTAACATCTTCTATATCATCAATTTTTTCAATTTTATTTATAATTGATGTTAATGTAGAACCTGCATAATCAACCCATTCTGCTATTGATAATAAAGATTGATTTACAACATTATTATAACTAGTATTTTCTATTAATGATTTTTGAATAAGTGCAATGGACTGATTTATGCGGCTTAAGTCATAATTTTCTGCAAGAGCTCTTGTACGTTCATCTAAATCATCTATTACAAGTCTGAAACTATCTAAATTTTCTTTTAAAAGATTTGCAGAATTTTCAGAAGTTAGCAATAGTTTATTTGTTCTTGTGCTAATACTTATAATATCTTCTGTGATTTTATTAACACATGCTCCTATTTCATTAATATCCGCTTGTGTTATTTGATTTTTTATACTATCAACAACCAGAACTATATCATCAACTTTTTTATTTAAATCTTCAAGTTCTTCATCTGATGATACTTCTTGTAGTTCTTTCATTGCAATACGAAGTTTGGCAATATCTGTTTCAACATCTTGTAAACTATATGTGTAATGGGCATTTGAGTCCCCGGATTGAATTGTTAAAAGGTGTTTTTTTACTTCTTCAAATTCTTTTTGAAGCTCGTCATTGTCAACAACTGTATCCAATTTAGATTTAACTTCACTAAATCCTTTTTCAATAGTGTCATCAACAAAAGAATCTAATTTGGTATTAACTTTTTCAAACCCTTTTTCAATAGTATTGTCTACAATTGAATCTAGTCGAGTATGAACTTCTTCAAAACCTCTTTCAACAGTATTATCAACAACCATATCAAGTTTTGATTGAATATTTTCGAATCCTTTTTGAAGTTCATAATTATCTGATAAATCATCTAATTTTTGATGTACATCATTGAATTCTGCAACTAAGTCAGACTTACTTGCCAGAGTATTTAATAGGTCTGATTTATTAGTAGAAATCTGGTTTAGAAGATCATTTTTTATATCCGAAATAAGGGATTTAATACTGTTTGTATTTTCTTGTACAAAATCCATTATTTCTTCTTGTTCTATTTCAAATGAAATTTGGTCTAATATCTGAACAGTTTGAGATAAAATATCTGATTTTAACTGCGAAAGTTGTTCTGTAATAATACTTTCATTGGAAACTTCTTCAATTTTATTGTTAAATACTTCAAGCAAATGTGCGATATTTTGTTGAAGCATGCTGTTAATATCTTCTGCCAAAGGAAGCTTATTAACTTCTTCTGAGGTACTTAAAGTATGAATATATTCTTGTTGTTTATTTATAATATTTTTGATTTCAAGAACTTTATCGGTAAGATTATTTTTTGTTAAATCCTCGACTCCAGAATCAATCGTTTCAAGTTTTTGTGATAATAGTTCAATGTTTGCTATTATCATTTTATGAGCATCTTCTGCGTTTTCGGATGTAAATTCTAATTTATCAAGTTTATTTTCTACTGATTCTAGTTTGTTAATACATAAATCTACTTCTTCCCGAGAAGAAGATTCTTCAATTTTTTCTATGATTTGAACCGTGTTGTTGCTTAAATTATTTTCTATAGTGGATAATATTGCTTTAATTTCTTCACTGCGTTCAAATAGTTTGCTTAATTTTTCAAATTCATTTTTTATGGTATTAAAGTAGCTTTCAGTTTCTTGCCCCATTTCAAGCTGCATACTATTAATTTGATTAATAACATGAGCAAACTTATCTTGTATATCAGATAGATTGTTTTTTGCAGTATTTGTAATTTCTTCTGTATTTGAATATAAAGTATTGGTGATTACCGCAAGTTCATCTTTGACAATGGCAAGTTGTCTTGTTGTATCTTCATCGATATTTTTATCTAAATCTTTTATGAGATTAGATAAGTCTCCAAACATTGATGTTAATGTTTCTGTTCGTTCAATATTTGATTGGTTGATGCTATTTTCTACTTCACTAAGTTTAGATTTTAAATCAGCCGTTAATGTGTGATTGTTTGCTGTATTTTGAGATACAGAATCAAGTATTGCAGAATTAACGACTTCAAACTCTGATTTTATAATATTTAAAGATTCATCGATTTTATCAGCTGAATCGCTGTTTGTAATAAGAGCCTTTACTTCATCTAAATGATTTATCAAATTGTTAATCGAAGAATTTGTGTTAATTAATTGGCCAGTAATATTATCAAGACCGGAGTTAATCTCCTGATTTTGTGAGTTAATCTTTGTTTCAATTGTTTTATAGATATCATCAAAATGTTTAAGAAGTTCATTGATAATAATATCTGATTTATTATTTGAGTTTTCTGAAACAAAATCTTTTAATTCTTCTTGAAGGGTTGTTATTTCTTGTTTTAAATCATTTAAATTTTCTTCTGTTAATGTTTTTAGGGAGATTAGGTTCAAATCTCTATTTACATTTACAAGAGAAGATTCTAAATCATTAAACTTATCTTCAAAATCAGTATTTGTGATTATTGAATTTTTTAGTTGTTCAATATTATTTAATAAATTATTAAAGTTTGTATTATTTGAATCTTTGATTGATTGAAGTTTTTCATTAATAAGATTTTGTGAATCATTAATTAGAATAATTAATGACTCTTTTAATTCTTGTATTTTATTATATGATTCCTCAAATTTCGTGTCAGAATTTTCTTGGATATGTTTTATATAATCAATTGATTCTACAATATTTTTATAAAAATCTGAATTATAAGAATCCTGCTTATTATCAATTTTAGATAAATAAGTTTCAATTGAATTAACTTTATTATTAATTAGTTCTTTAATAGCAACATTATCACTATTTATACCGTTATTTATCTCTTGCAGTATATATTTTAAATCATTTAATTTTGTTTCAAGTACTTCTGAAATATTTGTATCGGATTCATCTAATGAGTTAACAATGTTATTAATTGAATCTGTTATTGTTTGCAATTTATCAGTATTTTCAGAATTATTATTTCGTAATGAAAGAATTGCTGAATCAGTATTATTAATTTTTTCTTTTAAATCTGAAAGACCGTTTGATATAAATTGCAGAATATCATCATTTTTTGTAGAATAATTTTCAGTTAGTTCAATTAAATTATTATTTACTGTTTGAAGCTTGGTTGTAATATCTTCTAAGCTGTCTTTTGGCGCAAAATCTAATAAATTAAACAGATTTTGAATATCAGATTTTAAATCATTATATTTATAGTCAATATTATTCTGGATACTGTTATCCTTAGTATTCAATGAATCGTTTATGCTGTTAATTCTATCAAGAATGTTCCCGACTTGTTCGTTATATTCATATTTTGAATCATCAATTTTTTGAATAATTGTTTGTCCAGTAGAATCTAATTTTTGCGGTAAAATTGACAGCTTACCATCAAGTTTGTTTACAGCCTCTTCTACAATATTTTTGTAATCTTGTTCAATATTTGAAATACTATTAGACAATGTATTGATATTATTTATAATATCAATTTTATTTTCAGCTGCAGAATCTTTAATAGAAACTTCTAATGCTTCAAGTTCGTGTAATAATGTTTCAATTGATGATGTAAATTTAGAAGATTCATCTTTTAATGAAATACTTAAACCGCTATTTGAAAATTCAATATCCGATTTAAAATTACTTAATAAACCTTGAATTTTTTCAACTATTTCACTGCTTTTCTCGGTTTGTAATTCTTCATTACTGCTTATTTCATTTAGGATTTTTTGTATAGAATCATTTATTTCTTTTGAATTATTACTTAAATAACTAATTACAGTATCTTTAATTGAATTTTGAGTTACTGATAATTGATTTGTAACAAGAGATATATTCTCAGAAATATCAGAAGATACTTTATTTAAAATAGTTTCACGAGTTGAGTTAATATTTGTATGAATATCTTTAATATTTTCTGCAGTATTATAGTTTATTGCATTTGATGATTGTTCAACCTTTTCCCCTACAGATTGGATTTCATATTTTAAAGATTCAATTCTTTCTTCATTTGAGTTTGTTGACTGAATTTGATTTATTATTTCATCAGATGTAAATCGCAATTTATCTGCAGCTTCATCAATTTTTTGTTGAATTTCTGTTTGGGCGTTTTGAACTGTTGATTCTAACGCATCTTTGATTTCCCTTGTTTTAAGCGAATTATCAAGTTTTTCTGAAAGTATACCAATATCATCTTTAACCGTTAGAATTTCATTAGATAAGCCATTTGATGTTTCTTCTATCTTATTAAATATTTCACTTCTTGTATGGTTTATATTTTGATGTAATCCATTTGTGTTTTCTGTATTACGTTCATTTTCTTCTATAAAGTTATTAACAATGTCATTTGTTATTGATTTTACATCTGCAGATACAGTGTCAAGTTTTTCTGTAACTTTTTCAGATAAATTGGTAATATTAGAATTAATTGCATTTGTATTGTTAGATATGTCTTCTTTAATTGTAAATAAATTGTTATTTACAGAAGAACTTATATTATCAATATTATTAATTTTGTCTGCTAAATTATTATTTGCTTCTGCAATGTGGTCAGAAAATTCGTTTATTTTAGATACTAAATCAGAATCGTTATTTATAAAATAATTCGCAAGTTTATCAGTAACTGTTTTTACATCTTTTGAAACATCACTAAGCTTTTCACTGATAGAATTAGAGTGTTCGCCGATGGTATTTGAAAGTTCAGTAACAGAATCTTTTATTTCTGCTGTTGTTTCATAAAATCTGCCTTTCAAATCTTCATTTGTTCCATTTAATGCACTTAAAATAGCAGACTGGACATTATAGGCATTATTTGCCGCATTATCAAGTTTTTCTATCCAAAAGTCATTATTTTCTTTTAAATTTTGTGAAACATCTGATAAAATATTTTTTAAATCAGATGATATACTATCGAGAAGATTTTTTATTTGTCTTGTATTTTCATCATCATGAGTTTTATCAGTTATCTCACTTCTTATATTATTAATAGTATCAGTTAGAACATTTATTTTGTTACTTAATTCTGAATTTGAATCTCCGATATTTTCAAACAGAGAATCTGATAATTGTTTAATTTCATTATCAATTTCACTAACTTTTTGAACGAGAACTTGATTATTATCATATAACGTTGCAGAAAGGTTATTTATAACAAATTTAATATCCGAATTAACCGCATCAATTCTATCAAGAGTCATATTATGCAGTTCAGAATTTTCTACCTTTGAAGTAATAGTTTCAAGGTAGTTATTGGTCGTTTCAAATTTGTCTTGAAGCATTGCAACAAATTCTGAAACTTTACCTGATGATTGGAATAATAATGCCGGCAATTCCGTATTTAAGTCATTAATTTTATCGTATAACTGATTAATAGTGCTTTTCACTATATCTGAATCAGTTGCATACATATCTCTAAAATCATCAGAAACTCTGTTTAATGAGTCATATAATTTTGAAATATTTGATAATATTTCTTCAGAGTTACCATGTCCTGTTTGAGGAATATTAGAAATTAATTCTTTTAACTGTAAACTTAAGTTCTCAAGTTTGTTGTCAAATCCTTCAGGTGACAATGTAGGTGTTGATTTTATTTCATTAGTTAAGTTTGAAACAACATCTGACAAACTATAAATACTTGAAGTAATTTTTTGAACATTGTTTTCAGAAAGTCCGATAAGTTCTGATTTTAAATTCTCTGATGCACTATGAAGCCCGTCAATGCTGGAAGTTATTTCTCTTATCGTATTTTCTGAATGTCCGATTATGTCATTTTTTAAATTTTCAGATGCATTTGATAATCCGTCAATACTTTCGGTTATTCTCTGAACATTATTTTGTGAAATATCAATTAATTCTTGTTTCAAAGAACTGGATGTACTATACAAACCGTTAATATTATTTGTTATTGTCTGAATGTGATTGTTTGCTTGTTCAGATAATTCTGCTTTCAGCCTATCAGATGTATATATTATTTCATTTGATAAATCTGATTTTACATTTTGTAAACTGTTTTCCGTGATTTCTGAAATGCTTGATTTTATTTGTTCAGTTGTATTTGATAAGCTGTTATTAAAATTATTATTTATTTCATTGAGATTATTTTCAGAAATTCCAATAAGTTCAGTTCTCAATTGTTCTGATGAATTAGAAAGTCTATTAATACTTGAATTTAAATTATGTACATTTTCATTTGAAAACTCTGATAGTTCTTTTTTAAGATTTTCTGAAACATTAGATATATTATCAATACTTGATTTTATTTCTTGTAAGTTATTATTTGCATTTTCAATTAATTCAGATTTTAATTGTTCTGATGCGTGAGTTAAACCATCATATATTGATGATTTTATTTCTTGTTTATTTGTATAAGCCTGCTCAGTAAGTTCAGACTTTAATTTTTCTGTTGAATTATTAATTTCTTCCTGAACGGTAGACTTTATATCTTGTTTTGTATTATAAGCATGTTCTGCAAGTTCATATCTGAATTTTTCAGAAGAATTGTTTAATTCTTCCTGTATAGAAGTCTTAATTTCTTGTTTGTTATTAGCTGCTTGTTCTGCAAATTCAGATTTTAATTGTTCAGCTGTTGTTGTAATTCTGTCGTTGATGGAATTTTTGATATCTTGAACATTGTTATCGGTGATATCAATAAAATCTGCTTTTAATTTGTCTGAAATAGCGGCTACATCACTTAATTTTACCAACAATTCCGATAATGTTTCTTTTGAACTGCCGGATATTGTATTATTGATATTTTCTAAATCTTGTTTTAATGAAGAAATAGAGTCATTGAATGCAGAAATCGTTTTTACGTTTGTATTATCAATTTTAAAATTGATTCCATTTATCAATTCAGAAAAATTATTTATATTTTCTAGAATTGTATTAGCATTATCTCTATCAGAAGAACTAAACTCTTCCTTAAATACATCAATTTTAGATTTTAATTCGTTTAATTGTGTATTGAAAGAATTAATAATTGCGCTTGCAGATTGGCTGTTTTCTGTTGTGAATCTGTCTGATGCTGCTTTAATTGTTTCTTTAATTGATGATTCGTTTTGTTGAATAGAATCATTAATTTGTTTGATGTTACTATTGAAATCCGCAAGATTTACAGCTGTTAAAATTCTTTTAAGTTCGTTATTTGTTTCTAATAAATCTGTACAAATAATATTTGTTTCATTTCCGATATCATTTACAACATCTAAAAGTTCAGATTTAAATGTTTTAAAGTCAAAGTTTTCGGTTGATGTTCTGACAACACCTTCCAAATAGTCAAGCTGAGCCATTAACTGTTTGCTTTTTTCATCTGTATTATCAATTAATACAGCTTTGACTTCATTGATTGCATTAATAGATGTTGTTATAACTTCGGAAAGATTGTTGATAGATGCTTTATCCGCCGCAGACGTCAATGATGCTTGTATTTCATCATTTTTAGCAATTAAATTTAACAAAAGCTCTTTAGATTCGTTGAAATCTCCGACTGTAACAAGTCGTTCTAAACCTTCTGTTAATTCAGTATTCTTTTTGTCAATCATCGAAATTGCAGAAAGAATAGTATTTGACGTTGTATGGATATCTTCAATAGTGCTTCCATATCTGTCACTCATATTGCTTGCTGCAAGTTTTTCAAAACTTTCTGATAATTCTTTAAAATTATTATTGATATTAAGAATTATACTTTCAAAACCGTTATTGATTCTTGTTATATCAAATCTTAGTGTTGAAATATTTTTGATAATGTCATTTTTGTTTGTATCATCAGTTCTTAAAGATTCCAGTCTTAGAGTTATTTCTGTCAGTGCATCTTTTTGAGATACAACTTCTTTAGAAAATACTGCAAGATTTGTTGCAATTACATCAAACAATTTCTTAATTTCAGTGGACTTAAGGGCTTCTTCATTATCTTTTACAAGAGTGTTGATGGAAGATTCTATTTCTGCAAACTTAGAAACAACAAAACCGTGTCTTTCTTCAATATTATTTTTTACTTCACCGATTAAAAGCTTGAGTAAATCTGCGTTTTCATCAAGATTAAGGTTATCAATTTTGTTATTGATAGCTGTTAAAACTTTATCTACTCCCGAAAAACTAAGCACTCCTTGTGCTCTCATTGAATTAATTAAGTTTGTAATTTTTTCAAAGTTCGTTTTTATATCTTCAAGATTATTGATTTCTGCCATTTCTAAGTCCTATTTTGTATACAAATTCCCATAGAAATTTTATCATAAACATGCTTGAGATAAAAACTATATACTCCGTGAAATGTAGTGTAATTGTAATATTTCTTAATTAATTAATTTCTTTCGGATTACAGCTTCAATTTGTTTGGCGGATGTTCCGTCACCATAAGGGTTTTGCGCTTTTAATCTTGTTTGTGATTTATCTTTTGATAAAATCTGCTCGCTGTATTCCAAAATTTTATCGTAATCCGCTCCGACAAGTGTTGAAACTCCTGCTTCAATACCTTCTTTTCGTTCTGTTTCGTATCTCATAACAAGAGTCGGGCAGCTGAATGACGGTGCTTCTTCCTGGATTCCGCCGGAATCTGTCAGAATAAGTTTTGCGTGTTTCATTAAATATACCAGATAAGGGTAATCTAAAGGCTGTAGTAGTTTAATGTTATTCAATACTCCCAGTCTTTCATGTATTTTATTTTTTACATTCGGATTCGGATGAACAGGTATTACGAAGGTATGATCAGCATATTTAGTAGCAAGATATGAGATTGCTTCAATAATCCTATCAATTCTTTCACCGTGGTTTTCACGTCTGTGAGCAGTGATTAATACCAGTTTGTCATCAATGGTGATTCCTTTTTCGTCAAAGAATTTTTTAGACTGTTCTATAACATCATCTGATAAACAGAATAGAGCGTCTATAACGGTATTTCCGACTATATGGATTTTGTTTTCATCAATATTTTCTTTGAGTAATGCGTTTTTATTGACAACCGTTGGTGCAAAATGAATATCTGCAACCCTGCTTGTCATCTGGCGCATAACTTCTTCAGGGAATGGTTCATAAATGTCGTATGAACGCAGCCCTGCTTCCACATGATAAACAGGTATTTTGTGATAAAAACTGATTAATGCACCGCATAATACGGTCATTGTATCTCCCTGTACAATTGTTGCATCAATTTTATTTTGGTTAAATACTTCATCAAGAGAAGTTAATATTTTGGTTTGAACACCTGCAAGGGATTGGTTCTCTCTCATGCAGTCAAGATTTATATCTGCTTTTAACCCGAAATATGCAAGAGTTTGATTTGATAACTCTTTTTGCTGTTCAGTGTTACAAATTAACACATTATAATCTTCCGGATATTTTTTAAGTTCAAGTATAACCGGTGCGAGTTTAATTATTTCAGGTCTTGTTCCAAATATAAAAATAATCGTTTTCATAATTTGAATTATAAAACAAAAAAAAATGTGGTACAATTAACATAGTTATATGAGGTGTTATTTTGTTAAACGATTTATTTGTGATTTTTGGAAGTTTGTTTGCTTTGTCTGTTTTATTCGGAAATCTGTTTATTTTTAGGTTAAAAAACGAAATTGTAATTGCGAATTATATAACGACAATTAGAGTTTTTCTTGTATTGTACTCTTTATTGGCATTTCTTTTAACATTTAGGATGCAGTATGTACCTTTAAAGATATTAATGTTAACATTTGCTGCTTTGCCATATTTATTTCTCTGGGGAAAAGCTGCAAATTATTATGACCAAAAAGTTTATTCGTTTTGTCATATCGTTTTTACAGTCATAAGTGTACTTTTTGTAATATGGTATTTTTAATATGAAAACAGTTTTATTCTTGGATTTTGACGGTGTTTTATATGATACATTAAAAGAAGCTTATGTCTTATGCCGGCATGTATTTTGTGGGGCTGATTTATTTGCCCCTATTGAACCTGATATTTATTCAAAGTTTTATCGTTATAAATTTCTGGTATTTAATTCCTGGCAATATATGTATTTAATGAAGGTGTTGTCTGAATCAGAAGATTATTCTGATGAAAAGTTTATTGAAAGATATAATTTTCTAATAAATCATAGAAATTTGAATGAAGAAGAAATTTTTGAGAACAATTATACCGAAAGCCGACATTATTTGATAGAGAATCATCCTGATTTTGTTGATTCTTTAGAAGAAAAATTTCCGTTTTATGATATGGTGAATTCTTTTGATAGGGAAAAATTTGATATATTGGTTGTCTCAAGAAAAAATTCTTTTGCGATAAAAAGAAAAGGTGTCGATTTCAAAATAATAGGCAAAGAAGAACTTTCTAATGTTGTCAATAAGTCTGAATTTATAGAAATGTATATGAAGGAAAATAATATCCAAAAAGCATTTTTTGTTGATGACAATTCTCATAACCTGACTCCTTGTAAAAATATCCCAAATCTTACCTGCATACTTGCGGGCTGGGGAAATATTGCTATAGGTGAAAAAGGCGTGACTCAAGAAGAGGCTTTTAATTTGATAAAAGCTTAATAATGTTACATCCCGTAATATATGTCCGGTAGAAAGTTGCAAAAAATATATACATAATCTATAATAAAAATGTAACGGTTACTATCACATTAGGGATATATGCAACTATTATTAATTCAAAGGATTGAATGTAATTTGTTTGGTGAGCTTGCAAGGCTTGCTATAATTACGTTTGCAAAACGGGGGGTATAATAGCCTGATATCAAGGGTTTCACCCTTGCGTTCCGGACCTGCATTTCAAATAAATAATTAT
The DNA here is from genome assembly GCA_944324835.1 of Candidatus Gastranaerophilales bacterium. Lineage (GTDB taxonomy): Bacteria > Cyanobacteriota > Vampirovibrionia > Gastranaerophilales > Gastranaerophilaceae > UMGS1585. The sequence goes on along the minus strand of CALUXV010000001.1, from coordinate 50,321 downwards.
TTTTCTTGTCCTTCGGACGGTGTTTTATCAAACTTATCAAAATATAGTGGGGCTTATGCCGCCCCACACCCGGCACATAATTTCTTTCTGTCTTTAATTGTTCGCGTTAAACGGCGTTACGCATTTCACTTACGTGAAACGCTCCAGCCTCTGCTCACAATCCGCTTTGTTCCCCGTTTCTTTGCTGACAAAGAAATGGGGATGCGGGGTGCAGGGGTGCATAAACCCCGCTATCATTTGATAAAACTCGCTGAAGGCATAAATACTCTATTGTTGGGCAAGTATGCCTTTCTGACAAGAGATTAAGTGACTGGGTGACTAAGTGATTAGGGATAAATGTTTTTACGTCATTACGAGTCGGGAAAAATGTGGAAATAAAAAATTTACCCCAATACATTTACCCCTGCCCCCTTGACAAATTCAAAAAAAGTACGAAAATGTAAGTGTAAGGTTTTGTGTTTCCTTGAATCGAGGTGTTTATTATGTTTGTTAGTTCTGTGAATAGCAGGGTTAATAGCCCGTTTTCAGGTTTAAGGTCTTCAGTTAAAAACAATATGCGTGTTGCTAAAAATATTCCGCATTCGCCGGCTGCGGGTGATGAAATTGCTCTTAAACGAATTACTCTTGCAACAGGTTTAACTATGACAATGTTGGCATTTTCTTGTTTGTTTATGGGTGCTAAAAAAGGTCTGTTAGGTTTAAGACTCCAAAGACAGCTTGCCGGTACTCATTGTATGCTTGCATAAAAAAATAGACTGCCGGTTTGGCAGCCTATTTCTTGGAATGTATGAAATGGTTTATTTCATTGCGTTTTCTACAGCAACAGCAACTGCAACTGTAGCACCAACCATAGGGTTGTTACCCATACCGATAACGCCCATCATTTCAACGTGAGCAGGAACAGAAGAAGAACCTGCAAATTGAGCATCTCCGTGCATTCTGCCCATTGTATCTGTCATACCGTAAGAAGCAGGGCCTGCTGCAACGTTATCAGGGTGAAGTGTTCTGCCTGTACCGCCGCCTGATGCTACTGAGAAGTATTTTCTGCCGTTTTCATAGCACCATTTTTTGTAAGTACCTGCAACAGGGTGTTGGAATCTTGTAGGGTTAGTTGAGTTACCTGTAATAGAAACGTCAACACCTTCTTTAATCATAATTGCAACACCTTCTGATACATCATCAGCACCGTAGCATTTTACTTTTGCTCTTTCACCGTCAGAGAACGGAGTTTCTTTAACAACTTTTAATTCTCCTGTTTTGTAATTGTATTCTGTTTCAACAGCAGTGAAACCGTTGATTCTTGCAATGATGTATGCTGCATCTTTTCCTAAACCGTTTAAGATAACTCTTAAAGGTTCTTTTCTTACTTTGTTAGCGTTTCTTGCAATCCCGATAGCACCTTCAGCAGCAGCGAATGATTCGTGGCCGGCTAAGAAACAGAAACATTTAGTTTCTTCTCTTAAAAGCATAGCACCTAAGTTACCGTGACCAAGACCAACTTTTCTTGTGTCACCTACAGAACCTGGAACTGCAAATGCTTGTAAGCCAAGTCCGATTGCTTCTGCTGCATCTGCTGCGTTTTTGATACCTTTTTTGATTGCAATTGCGCAACCTAATGTATAAGCCCATGAAGCGTTATCAAATGCGATAGGTTGAATCCCTTTTACGATTTCATCAACGTTGATTCCTTTTGATAAGCAAAGTTCGTTAGCTTCATCAAGTGATTTGAATCCGTATTCTGATAAAACTTTAGCAATTGTTGCTTCACGTCTATCTTGTCCTTCAAATTTTGCCATTTTATTTTCCCTTATATCATTATTCTACTAACTAATTTACAAAAATTTTATTTACCCCTACCTATGCTTCACGAGGGTCGATAGTCTTAACAGCATCTGCAAATCTGCCGTAAGTACCTATATTCTTTTCATAAGCTTCTTTAGCATCAACGCCTTTTTTGATAGCATCCATAACTTTACCAAGGTTTACGAATTTGTAACCGATAACTTCATCGTTTTTATCTAAACCAAGTTCAAGGATGTAACCTTCTGCTAATTCTAAATATCTTACACCTTTTTGTTTTGTAGAGTGGATAGTACCAACTTGAGAACGAAGACCTTTACCTAAATCTTCAAGACCTGCTCCGATTGGTAAACCGTTTTCAGAGAAAGCAGTTTGTGTTCGACCGTAAACGATTTGCAAGAATAATTCTCTCATTGCAACGTTAATAGCATCACAAACAAGGTCTGTATTTAATGCTTCAAGAATTGTTTTACCAGGTAAAATTTCTCCTGCCATAGCAGCAGAGTGAGTCATACCTGAACATCCTAAAGTTTCAACCAATGCTTCTTGTATAACACCGTCTTTAACGTTTAAAGTAAGTTTACAAGTACCTTGTTGAGGTGCACAGCAGCCGCAACCGTGGGTTAAACCTGAAATTTGATTGATTTCAGTACATTTTGTCCATTGTCCTTCTTGAGGAATTGGTGCCGGTGAGCCTTTAACACCGCGAGCTACACAGCATTTTTCTTCAATTTCCTTCGTAAGTTGAATATGATCCATTTGACCTCCTTTATTGTCATAATATATACAATAGAACTATTCGTTAACTCTCTTATGTGATACTTGGTTGATTAAACTAATCAACAACACATGACAATATTATCGCAAACATGCTTTTTTTGTAATAATATTTTGTCATGCTTAATTTATTTTTTGTATTTTTAGGCGGGGCAATAGGCTCCTTATTAAGGTTTGAACTTGCAAAATGCTTTACAGTGCTCTTCGCAGGTACTTTTATTGCAAACTTCGCAGGATGCATTTTGTTAGGATTCTTTGGCGGCAGAACAAAAAATATATTTTTTACAACGGGTTTTTGCGGCGGATTAACAACTTTTTCGGGGTTGATGTTTGAATTGATAGCCTATATTCAAAACAAAATGTATCTTCTATTTTCTGTATATTTGATTTTAACAATACTATCCGGAATCGCAGGGATATATTTAGGATGTTTTTTGTCTAAAAACTGGAGGTTGGAAGAATGATGTGGATATTTTTAGGCGGCGGTCTCGGGGCTGCTCTAAGATATATTATTTCTCTTGTTTTAAACTGTAAAAATTTTCCTTACGGAACGTTTGTAGTAAATGTTTCGGGGTGTTTCCTTTTTGGCTTGTTCGCGGCTTTATACGGCTGTAACAAATTTTTATTATCCGGCTTTTTAGGCGGTTATACGACTTTTTCAACATTTTCTGCAGAATTTACGGAACTTTTTTCCGGCAATATTATCAAAGCATATTTGTATTTGTTTCTAAGTTTTATATTCGGAGCCGTATTTATGTACTTAGGGATGAGAACTGCTAGTTTCTTCTCATAAGGTCTGAAAGTTTAATTTCTTTATTTTGTTTTTTCTCTGTTTTTTGAACCGGAACTGTTGCTGTTTCACGTCTGAATTGAGATAGACCGACACTTTGCGGGGCAGTTTCTTTTATCATAAATATATCTTGCAAAAATTTTATTAATTCTTTCATCGTCTTCTCCATTTATAGATTATTATACATCTACTATATCATACATTAAACATTTTTTTTACTCCTAAATCATTCCCGCTTATGTTATACTCAGGGTATACTCGAAAAGGTGAAATAATTTGAACTCAGGTTATGAAGAAAGCTTAGATAAAAATTTTAGCCGTGCATATAATTTGTGTACAGGAGATTTCTCACACGAGGAATTATTTGCTTTCTTAAAAAACGGAAACATGCCGGAAAAACAGTTTGCGGCTCTTGAAATCTCATCTGTGAATAATCAATCGGAAGCCGATATCTTGATGGATAACCTGACAGGTTGTGACGGTAAAATCAGAGAGGCGGTTGCATTTAAAATTTCAGAACTTATTCAATTGAATAAAAATTTTTTCTATTATTATCCTGATATTTTTGCAGATGCAACGATTGATATTAATGCGAATATCTGTAGAACTATTATTGAATGCTTGAATTATTTAAAAGATGATTTAGATTTCGCAAAAACCTATACAGATAAAATACTTATGTTTATAGATGATGCCTTAGAAACATTGGATAGTTTTAATTTCCGTGATAAAAAGTATACAATAAATAAACAGCTTTTTAAACTTTACTGGTGTTTAGAGGGGATAAATGTATTTTTTGAAAAATTGAATGAAAACAATCTTATAGAATCTCTGACAAGATGTGCAGAGATTGAAGAATATACTATTCGTGAAAAAGTTGCATTGGTTTTAAAACACGAAGTTAAAACAGAACAATTAATTAATTTAAAAAAACGCCTTAAAAATGATACTAATTATTATGTGAAAAACATTTAAAAAGTTTCTTTAATTGATTCGATAACTACTTTTGCAGCTTCTTTGACTTTTACAGGACGAAACTCAATTTCTTGTGTTTCTTTTTCTTGAATTTTATCTTTGTCCTCTGTATATCCGATGACAAATTTTAAAAATGATGTACTAAACATAACTTAACTCCTATTGGCATATAGATTTAAAATAATGAAACTAAAAAAAATTGCTATTTTCTGATATAATATTTACAATGATTAATGAAGTAAAGTTGAGGCAGTTTTAATGCGTATAATAAATTTAGATTTAGATGAAGATTTTTTAAAACGCTTTTATGATTTAACAGGCGATAAAGTTCCTGAAACTATTACGATTGTTTCTTTAAAAAAACAAGTTTTGAATATAAAAGAACGGTTTAGAACTATTCTTGCTGATTCAAGCGGCGCAAGTACTTCATCTGAAGCAATTGATGAAGATTCTGATTCATTATCAATAGCAAAATCTAATAATGTTTTGCTTGTCGATAATCTTGGTGTAATAACTTATCAAGTTCAGATGATTATGTCCCGATTGGGATTTCAGGTTACGGCAACAAAAGATGTTTATGGGGCTTTATCTTTGTTTGAAGATAAAGATTTTGATTTTGTTTTGATGGATTTATTAATCCCAACTGAACGTGAAGGATTTATTCTTCTTGCTGAATTGCAGCGTATAGCAAAAAGAAAACATGCTAATCCAATAATTGGTGTTATGTCTGTTGCCGGTAAAAAAGAATTGAAAGCTGAGTCATTAGAAAAAGGTGCAGATTTTTATTTAGAAAAATCTCATAATTGGCAGCAAAGATTAACAGATATTGTATCTGATTATATAAGTGACTAAGGAAATTTTGAATGAAAAGAAAAGGTTTATTTGATGTAATATCTCCGATTATGATAGGCCCTTCAAGTTCTCATACGGCAGGTGCTATTCGTTTGGGGCTTCTGGCAAGGTATATTTATAATAATCCTATTACAAAAGTAGAATTTACCCTTTACAATTCATTCGCTCAAACAGGGAAAGGACATGGTACTGATAAAGGCTTGCTTGCCGGAATAATGGGGTATTATGTTGATGATGTCAGGACAAAAAATATATTTTCAATAACGGATATTGATTACAGGTATAATTTCGCAGAGGACTTAAGCCGCCATCCTAATTCTGTTGATATATTGATTAACGATGATATGATGATTTCCGGCAATTCTATCGGCGCCGGAGAAATCCGTATAACTTCTATTAACGGATTTTCTGTTAATCTTGCCGGTCAATATCATACAATTTTATTGATGTACAAAGACAAGCCCGGCATGATATCTAAAGCAAGTAAGTTGATTCAGGACAGGAATATAAATATTGCATCTTTGCATTGCGACAGAAACGAAAAAGGCGGGACTGCTTCAATGTATTTTGCACTGGATGCTGATCCTCAGGATGAGATTATTGAAGATATTAAAAATATTGATGACGTGTATTTTGTCACAAAAGTTAGGAAGTTAGACTGATGAATATAATGACTTTTGACGAATTGGTTGATTTATGTAAAAAAAATAACAAAAAAATTTATGAACTCTCTCAGGAATCTGAGGCAGCCGAAGCTGATACGTCCGTTGAAGTTATCAGAGAAAGAGTAAAAGAACATATTGATACTATGCAATCAACGATAAAAACAGGTATGACTTCCTCTGAAAAAGCTATCAGCAACTGGTGCGGTGATGATTGTGAAAAATTACAGGTTAGATATGCGCACCACCGTGCGTTATTCGGAAAACTTTTTGAAAAAATCATTACTTATTCGCTTGCAACAATAGAAGAAAATTTAAGGATGGGTAAAGTTGTAGCCTGTCCGACAGCAGGTTCTTGCGGTATTGTTCCTGCAGTTCTGATAGCGGTTGCAGAAGATTATAATTATGATATTGATACTCAAATAAATGCTCTTATTACTGCTGGTACAATCGGAGCTGTTATATCAAATAAGGTTCAATTGGCAGGGGCGGTTGCAGGCTGCCAGGCAGAATGCGGTGTTGCTGCGGCTATGTGTGCAGGAGCACTGACTCAAATGCTGGGTGGAGATATTTCTCAAATTTTGAATGCAACGGCGCTTGCAATGAAAAATCTTTTGGGTTTAACTTGTGACCCTGTATGCGGTTTGGTTGAGGTTCCGTGTATTAAACGGAATCCTATTCTTGCAATTCATGCAGTGACGGCTTCTGAATTGGCACTTGCTGGAATTGAATCAAAGATTCCTTTAGATGAAGTTATTGATGCTGTAAGACAAACGGGACAACTAATGTCACCTATGCTTAAGGAATCTTCGCTTGCAGGACTTGCAACAACAAAAACAGCATTGAAATTAAAAGAAAAGATATTTGGATAATGAAAATTTTAGGAATATTACCTGTCAGTATCGGCGGAAGATTAACAACATCAAGTATATTAGACGGATTTAGATTGCTAGGACATACTGTAACTGTTTATGATGAATTAAAAGATAATTATTCATTATCAAATGATTTTGATTTGATTGCAGGGTATGATTTTTCGCCTGTAAAACTGAAAAAAGATTATAATCTTTCAATGAAATGTATTGCATATTTTTCTGATGAGATTAGAAATAAAACTTCCGGTCCTTATTGGGAAGAACTTTTGCCGGAACTTAACAGAGATGATATTTATACGTTTTATTGGGATAGAGAATTAACTAAGCAGGAAAATTTTAAAAATTTATTTTATCTTCCCCATTTTGTCAATACTGATATTTATAAAGACCTGCATTTACCTTCTGAATGCGATGTAATGTTTGCCGGACGGCTTGATACTGATTATCGTTTAAATATGATTGAGGCGCTTGCTCAAGAATACAATCTTCACTGGTATGCAATTGAACGTCATTATCGGGATGTATTAAAAAGAACAAAAAAGAAATCCTTGATTGAGAAGATATATAAAGGTTTTATAGATAATGAAGAAGATATGGCAAAAGCCATTAATAAAACAAAAATTGTTATAAATATGAATTCTCAAGGAATATCCTCACTTAATTACAGAACAATGCAAACTTTAGCTTGTGAAAAATTATTAATAAATGATAAACGTGATGAATTAGATTTATTTGAAAATAATATTCCTGTATATGATAATGTTGAATCATTAATAAAAAAGATTCAACATTATCTTAAATATCCGGACGAATACAACTCTGTAGCCAGATATTGCTCAGGTATTTGCAGAAAACAACATAATTCTGCAGAAGGTGTTAAATTTATCCTTAATAAATGTATCTAGTTTTTAGACTTATCTAATATTTTAGATTTACCCCATGCAAAAGAATTTCTAATTTCCTGCCCAACTTTTTCTATCAAATGATTGTTATTCGCCTCTCTAAGTTGCGCAAAATTCTTTCCGCCCGATTGTATTTCAGACATAAACTCATCCGCATAGCTGCCGTTCTGGATATCTTTCAAGATATCTTTCATAACCTTTTTGACATCATCTGTTATAAGTTTAGGCCCTCTTGTTAAATCTCCATATTCGGCATTGTTTGAAATTGAATAATGCATAGCATCAATTCCGCCTTCGTAAATCAAATCAACAATCAGTTTCAATTCGTGACAAACTTCGAAATATGCCATATAAGGAGAATACCCGGCTTCAACCAGTGTGTCAAAAGCAGTTTTAATAAGTGCGGTGCATCCGCCGCAGAGAACAACTTGTTCTCCGAATAAATCTGTTTCGGTTTCTTCACGGAAAGTTGTTTCAATAATTCCTGCTCTGCCTGCACCAATAGCCGCAGCGTAAGAGAGAGCAACCTCTTTTGAATCACCTGTTACATCCTGCTCAACAGCAATAAGAGAAGGTGTACCTTTACCTTGTGTATATTCGCTTCTTACAGTATGTCCCGGAGCCTTTGGAGCAACCATAATAACGTTTACATCTGCAGGCGGAACAATTTTTTTGTAATGGATATTAAACCCGTGAGCGAACATTAAATACTGACCTTTTTTAAGGTAAGGCTTGATTTCTTTTTCATAAACCTCTGCCTGTACCTCATCCGGAATAAGGATTTGAACTACATCGGACTCTTTTACCGCATCAGATATAGACATTGTCTTAAGCCCGTAATCTCTGGCCTTAATATCGGATTTCCCGCCTAGTCTTAATCCCATTACAACGTCACAGCCGGAATCTTTTAAATTCATTGACTGCCCGTATCCTTGGGAACCAAAACCGATTATTGCAATTTTTTTTGATTTAATTAAATTCGTATCAATATCTTTATCCAAATATATTTTTAAGTCTGACATAATTACTCCTTAATTTGTGCGGTGAAAAACTCAACCTACTTCTTTTCACGTCTTAATCACTTAATCACTTGTAAAAAGAGATTCTTCGGACTTTACCCTCAGAATGACAAAAGTCTACTCACGATTCACTAATCACTGAAAAATAGATTGTTACGCTATCGCTCGCAATGACTTGCAATAATAAAATGCCCTAAACGTTTTTGCAGGCAGCTGTCACCAATCCCAAGAACAGCGGATGAGGTCTGTTCGGTCTTGATTTGAATTCAGGGTGGAACTGGGCCGCAACAAACCAATCATTTTGAGGAAGTTCAACCATTTCTGCAAGCATACCATCCGGAGACATTCCGGAGAATACAAGTCCGGCATCTGCGATACGGTCGATAAACTCGTTGTTTACTTCGTATCTGTGGCGGTGGCGTTCGGAGATTTTGTTTGTTCCGTAAGCCTTTTCAGCAACTGAACCTTTTTTAATTACACAGTCATATGCACCTAATCTCATTGTTCCGCCGTAGCCTTTAACGTTCTTTTGCTCTGTCATTAAGTCAATTACAGGATAAGTTGCTCCTTCATCAAACTCTTTTGAATTAGCATCTTTTAATCCTACAACATTTCTTGCGTATTCGATTACTGCACATTGCATACCAAGACAAATTCCCAGGAACGGAAGGTTATTTTCTCTTGCATAACGGATAGCATTAAGTTTGCCTTCTATTCCGCGAACCCCGAAACCACCCGGTACAACAAGCCCTTGAACATCCTTCATGAGTTTTTTGCATTCAGAATACTCGTTGCAATCCTCTGAATTAATCCATTTTATTTCAACTTTTGCATCGTTTTTGTAACCGGCATGCTTTAAGGATTCAACAACTGAAATATACGCATCGGAAAGTTTTGTATATTTGCCGGCAATTGCAATCTTAACCGTCTTTTTAGGGTTCTTTATTTTTTCTACAAGTTCTTCCCACTCTTTCAAATCCGCTTTTCTGTCAGAAGTTTGTAAGAGTTTTAAAACAACTTCCGCAAAGTTTTGTTCTTCAAGAACAAGCGGAACTTCGTAAATACTTTTCATATCACGACATTCAATAACCGCTTCTAAAGGAACAGAACAGAATAGAGCGAGTTTTTCTCTTTCAGTTTTTGGAATAGGTTTTGAGGTTCTGCAAACCAATACTTCCGGCTGCAGGCCGTAACTTCTTAAAACATTAACACTGTGTTGTGATGGTTTTGTTTTTAATTCGCCTGATGTTGGCAGGTATGGGAGTAGGGTACAGTGAACATTAATAGCATTTCCGTAACCTTGTTCTGTTTTGAACTGCCTAATCGCTTCAATAAACGGCAAACTCTCGATGTCACCGATTGTACCGCCGATTTCGATGATTTGAAAATCTGTATTGAAATGTTTTTGCGCCTTTATAATTCTTGATTTAATCTCGTTTGTAATATGAGGGATTGTTTGAACCGTTGCCCCGAGATAATCCCCGCGTCGTTCTTTTTTTATAACAGTCTGGTAAACACTTCCGGAGGTAACGTTACTTATCTGACTAAAATTTGAGTCAATAAAACGTTCATAATGACCAAGGTCAAGGTCGGTTTCCGCACCGTCATCTGTTACAAAAACTTCACCGTGCTGGAAAGGACTCATTGTTCCCGGGTCAACATTAATATAAGGGTCAAACTTTTGTATTGCAACAGAAAAACCTTTAGAACGCAAAAGGCGACCTAATGATGCTCCGATAATTCCTTTACCAAGAGAACTTACAACACCGCCTGTTATAAATATGAATTTTGTCATTACGTACACTCCCTAACCTTAATAAAAAAAAGAGGGAACGAGTCCCTCTGTTATCTCTCTTTAATTAATCTTTGGAACTTTGAAGAAACCGTTTTCTTCAGACGGTGCATTCTTCATAAGTTCTTCTTTACTTTGTTCATACTTCACAACGTCATCTCTCATAACGTTGACAAAATCAATTGCGTGAGCCATTGGCTCAACACCTGTTGTATCAACTTCATTCATCTGATCAACATATTTGAGCACGTCACCCAACTGAGTTGTAAATTTGATTTTTTCTTCTTCGGTAAGTTCCAGTCTGGCTAACTTAGCTACGTGTTCTACATCTTCTATAGTTATCATGTCCTACTCCATCTGTATAGATTGATTGTACCATAAAAAATATTTTTTCAACAGATTTTTTTGTTATATCTGATAGCAAAATCTTAAAACTCTGTTGGAGCAACAAACAATATTTTATGATATTATAATTCATATTTATTTGTTTAAGAATTTAAGATTTAATATATTAATTTTAATAGGAGAATAGTGTTAATGGAAGAGAAAAAACGCTTTTATAATATAGATTTTTTAAGGTTTTTACTTGCGGCTATGATTATTTATTATCATCTCACTCCAATGTGTGCCAAATTTTATAGCATAACTTTTTTGAGTGATTTATCGATGAAAAGCCAATTAGTCGGGCGTTGTGCTGTTAGTGCTTTTTTTCTTTTAAGTGGTTTCTTTTTATATATTTCAACTAATAAAAAAAAGTTGCAAACAACATACGAATTTATGATACAAAGAATCATACGTTTATGGCCTTTAATGGCTTTTTCATTTGTACCATTAAGTCTTATTGGTATATTTAACAAATATACTGATATTTTAAACATATTCTTTATTAGTTCAGGCTTAGGTGTGTTAAAAGAAAGTTCTTCTAATGATCCTACTTGGTTTATTTGTGTATTATTCTTTTTAAGTTTATTTTTTCATTTTTTAATCAAACACTTACGTAAAGACTATTTAATATGTTTATGCAGTATCTTATCTCTCTATAGTTTTATTATATTAGCTCACGCTTCAAATGGTCTTTATTCAAAAATTGTTTTGCCATCATTAGATCTTACAGCAGGAATGGTCAGAGGAATTGGAGGGATAAGTCTTGGAATTGTTTGTGGTTGGTTCTGGGAAAAAATTAAAAATAAACAATATAATATTTCTGTATTTAAAAAATTAATAATAACTTTTATTGAAGTTTTTTTACTTTGTTTTTATTTAAAATATAATATATATCATTTACCAAAATTTAATAATGTAATATATTGGCAATTAATTTTTGTAGGAATATTTTTCCTTTTTTTAGTAAATAAAGGTTATTTATCTAATTTACTAAATAATAAATTTTTGGGGCAACTTGGCAAATATTCATTTTCTCTTTTTGTGATGCATAAACCTGTAATATTGATATGTCGCAAATGCTTGTGGGGAGAAGGTTTTGCGGGGGGGGGGTAGCACTAATAGCTACTTACATAACCTGTATTGTTATCGGAATCATCACATATTACTTAATAGAGAATCCAAGTACTAAATTTTTAAATAATTTAATAGTTAATCAAAAAAGGCAAAATTAATTTAGATTTTTTAGTTCTGTATTTACCCCTTGCAAATCTAAATTCAGCTGGTACAATAAAAATTAACCGAGATATAGTGCGGATTGGTATGCCTTATCCGGTATGAAACAAAAGGAGAAATAAAATGCCAAAGATGAAAACTCACAAATCTGCTGCAAAACGTTATAAAGTTACTGCATCAGGTAAAATTCAAAGAAGACATGCAGGTATCGGACACTTGCTTCAACACAAATCCGGTTCAAGAAAACGTAAGATTTTCGGTGATATAAATATCGCTGACAGTCAAGTTAAACTGGTATCTTATGAGTTACCATACAAGAAGTATTCAAGATAGGAGTGTTGAACAATGAGAGTAAAACGTGGAAATGTATGTCGCAACAGACACAAAAAAATATTAAAACTTGCTAAAGGTTTCAAAGGTGCAAGAAGCAGAATATTTAAAGTTGCTAACTGTGCTGTTATGAAAGCTTTAAAATATGCTTACAGAGATAGACGTGCAACAAAACGCAATATGCGCCGTTTATGGATTGTAAGAATCAATGCAGCTGTTAGAGCTGAAGGTATGAGCTATTCAAGATTCGTTAACGCTTGCAAAAAAGCTAACATTATTGTTAACAGAAAAATGTTAGCAGATTTAGCAGTTAATGATAAAGAAGCTTTCTCTTTAGTTGTTGAAAAAGCTAAAGCTGCTATTGCGTAATAGTTTTTGTAGTGACCGGTTATTTATTATTGCTTATAATAGTATCGGTCACTATTTTTATGAAAATTAAATAAAAAAGCAGTCGGATAATCGCGCTTTTTATTAAAAGTGAGGAAAGTCCGTGCATCCAAGGACATACCCCCGGAGAAACTCCGGACGGCGTGAGCCGGTGGAAAGTGCCACAGAAATGAAATGCGAAGCCGGTGTAAGCCGGAGTCGGCTTGCGATTCGCAAGACGATTAGGACGAACACTACGTTGGCTTTGCCGGACTGCCAATGGATTTATTATCACAGGCGATGGTGCAACGGTGAGGTAAGAGCGTCACCAGCGGTATTGAGAAATACCGGCTAGGTAAACCCGGGTAGGATGCAAGATAAAATTGAAGGTTACAAAGGCTGTCCGCCAACTTCAGACATATCGCTAGCGGTTATGAGTAATTATAATCCCAGACAGATGATTATCTAGAAACAGAACACGGCTTATGAGCTGCTTTTTTATTTTTTATTTTTAAGTTATTTGTCCTTTATAATTGTAACAATTAATGTATTTTAGACTTGAAAAAAATATAAAATATTGTATCATGTATATATAATTATTGTATCAACTCAACACTAGGATTTTCAATTTATAATATTAAAGGTGTAATTATGGTTGAAATGGGATATTACAACTACTATAATAATGAGAATCATCTTTCTGTTTCAGTACCGCAAGATAGATATCAAGAAATGGTAGCAAGGTATAATGCAAATTCTGACAGTTTGCATCATACAAATGAAGATCCATATAGTGAAAAGAATCTTGCCGTTAGAGAATTTGAAGAAAAACTTGCAGTTGTTGCTGCTGATAATCGTTCAAAGTGTTCTACAGTCCATGATGTATATGAATTATTAGGACAAAAATACTTTGGAAAAGATGCAAGTACTTATATGGATAGATTAAATGCTGATGAAGCAACTCGTGCAATGTATGATAATGAATTAAATGCAACATTATATGGAACATATCAGAATTCAAACCTTAATGATCCAAGAATTAATTGGAAATCTGAAGATTGGGAAACTGAAGAACTCAAAGATAAAGCTTCAAATCAGAAAATTATAAGTAATCAAATGGCAAATATATTATCCAAAAATGATATTACTTTATCTGCTGACGAAACGCTGTTAATATCTTTTGATCCATATACATATGAAGTCAGTGTGCAAGGGTTAAGAGATGGAGCAAGACAGGAAACTATCACTGAATTATTAAATCGTGGAAATAATGGACAAGAATTATTTTATTATACATTACAAAATTCCGGTAGTCTTAACCAGGATGCAGTTACTAAGTATAAAGCATATCAAAATATCAAAGATTTAACAGGAGAAGATTTATCTGAATTAACATTAAAAGATGGTAATTTATATACTGATTCCGGTAAAAATATCCTTAGACTTGTAAAAGATGGGATTGAAAAAGATTCATTAATTCCAAATGATTTTAAACAAGTAGCGTATGATTATTCAAAAGATTTACTACGTCAGGTTGCTAAACGTGGATTTAATTCAATGCCGGATTTAAATTTAAATATTGGGTATACTCAAGATTATGGTTTCTTCTCAACAAGTAATATTATGTATGTAGCATAAAATATAATAAATGAACAAACCTCTTGTATATGAACCGTCTATAATAACCGGATAATGTAAAACGATAGTTCTAGAAAGCTACAATAAATAATTTTACTGTAAGTTATGCTAGAATTTGACATTTATGCATTAAATGTTTTGTAACTCCGTTCGATATTCTTTTTGATAAGTTCTTTAACTGTATCATATTCTGTTTTAAGAGCATTTCTTTCGTTTTCAAGTTTTGATAATTGAAGATCAAGTTGTTTATCTTTCTGATCAATATTATCCATTTTATTTTCATATTCTGCTTGAGCTTTTATAACTGTTAAATCATCTGTTTCCATAGATAGATTTGTATCTGTTGCCATATTACGTTCAGCAAAAATATTAACTTTTTTATTTCCAACAGAAGATTCAGTTGCTTCCATAACATTAAGGATTGCTTCGCCTCTTTCAATTTTATGCTCAATCCATTCAGTATCATTTGCGGAATAATTTGATACTGAAATCATTCCGTGTCCATTATATACTTTACCATCGTTGTCAGTATATCCTGCCAATTGATAATAAACCGCAGTCCAGTAATCAGCATAACCATCTGATGCAAGTTTTTGACGAGCTTCTGCGGCATTTAATCCTTCTCCGCTGTAAACATAACTTGTTCCAACAAGTTGCAAGAATGTTTCCAGATTTTCCGGAATTTTTCCGTTTATTGCGTTTACAACTTGTTCAGGTAAATAAATGTCATTAGTAACTGAATCAGTCAAAATGTACATAGGGTGATATGGTTGGTTCCCAGATGCTAATAAAGCGGCAAATGTTACATTTACTTTGTCAACTTCTCCTCCGGATACAACCTTCATTTTATATGTCGTAGCATTTAATCCTTCACAATACTCATCATAGGCCATATTTGAATCATTTGTTAATGACAATTTAGCGTTTTCAAGAGTTTGTGCTTGGTATTCAATATCATGAATTCTGGCTGTTAGTGATAAAAATCTAGCCTGTGACGCCGACATACCCATAATTATATTCTCCTAAATTCTTGTTCCCTTTTGTTTTTATTTACGGCATCTTTTTATCAATTCTTTAGAAATTTTAAATGTTTTATTACAAAACTTTACAATTCAATATAAAAAAGTCAATTTATTTATTCCCAAAAACTTTATATATATACGGGGAATTAATTAACGAATTAGTTGAGGATATTATGTCAAATATTAAAATTGACAATAAGTTAATACAAGATATCGCCAAGAAAATAGACAAAGCCGGAAATAATAATAATGTTATTGACGGAAATGAAGTTTCTATTTTTGTGGATGAATTAAAAGGCAAAGGTGTTTCTGATGCTCAACAAATTATTAATTCTTACGAAACAAATAAGCTGTATTATGAAAACAGATTTACTGTAAAGAACTTAACTTATAAAGATAATTATAAAAATGCAATAATGGCACAATTAAATGCTAATAGCGCATTAAATAAAAATTATAAAGCCAGAAACGACGTGCAAATGGTTATTAATGGTATAAAGAAAGCAGTTGACCCATATAAATTCTGGTGGGGTACAGATGAAGAAAAACTCAAAGCTAATGTTGGTATGATTAATAAAGATAATGTCATTAATATTTTGAATGCAAAATATAATGACGATGAAACTATGATTCAAGCTATAGATGGTGATGTTGATGGTAAAGTTCAAGAAGATGCCTTTAAAACCATTTTAGAAGCATTAATTGCTGCGGCTGATGAAAAACAAATTGATATTACTGATATTGTTATTAAAGATGAAAAAGGATATAAAGCCGGTAGTGCAATTGAAGATGTTGAATTTGGTTCAGATGCATTGTCTTCTGCCAACTTTGAAAAAATTGCAAATGCAATCAAAGACCGTATAAATTCCTCATTAGAATCAGTTACTAATCCTGACAAAGCCAAAGAAGATCCAAAAGCTGCAATGTTGCTTCTTGCAAAACAAGCTGATTCTGCAGTTAATGGTGGAGATGAAAACGGTTATATTAATGGAGAAGAAATCGTAAAATTCAAAGCAGCATGTGCAAGAATAGGTATTTCAATAAACGGTATAATTTCTTCTATATACAAAAAAACAGAAAATAAAGGTGAATTATCTGAAAATGAAAAAACTGTTAAAACGTTATTTGATAAAAATACAAATATCGCATCAACAATGCAGGCAGAAAGCTTATTAAGATATCAGAAAAATGTAATAAAAAAAGCTATAAAAGATAAAGATGAAGGTGAATTAAAAGAATATCTATCACCAGAAAAAGTTACCAGTGAAAATGTAATGGCATTATTAAAAGATTTTGAAAATATTGGAACAGAAATCCATAAAGCATTCTCTGATGATGATGCAGAAGAATTTGTAAAAGTAATAATTACTGCCTTATATAATAAGGCTGACGAAGAAAATATCGATGTCGCCGATATTATTAGACCGGCTGGCGATATATTTCTTACAACAAATGGCGAAAACGCTCTAGACTCGAAATATTCAAATGAAGTGATTCAACAATTAAAAGCTAAAATTGAAGAAGAAGCCGGTGAATAATAAACCGGATTATGGTCAATAAGCAGCCCTGTGTAAAGCAGGGCTTTTTTTTATAAACTATATTCAAGTGGTTAATCCCAGTTGGTTTTTTCTAAAAACAGATTGATTGATTCTTTAAAGTTTTCAGGGGTTCTAAGGCTGTTAAGTCCTACTACAGGTTCGCTTTGCTCTCTAAATAGTTTGTTATAAAAAGATAACCCGACATAAATAACAACTGCAGATGCTGCAACTCCTGCCATAGCCATCACAAATTTTAAAGCAATTTGTTTCTTGCTTATAGGAGTTTTTGTCGCTGCCGATATATCTTTATTCAATTTTGCATTATTATCTGCAAAAGCAGGAGATTGCAGCGGGCAAATAAGAGCCGCTGCAATTACCGTACATATTAAAACTAATTTGAATTTACTCTTCATTCTCAGCTTTCTTTTTGGTTGTTTTACGTGATTTAGCTTTGCTGCCTCTGTTAGGACGCCTGCCTTTTTTAGGCGCTTCAGCTACTTCTGTATTATCACTTAATTCTTGTGTTTTTTCAACCGCTTCTTCTTTTTTAGGTTTTACTTCAGCATCTTTTTCTATTACAGGCTCAATTTCTGCCTCTTGAGGAATAACTGTTGCTGAAAGTTCTGCTTCTGCAGTTTCTTGAGCTACGGTTTCTTTTACTTTGTTTTTATTAAACTTGGTATTTTTTCTGCCTTTTTTCTTTTTGCTGTCAGCAGCTGCCTGCATTTCTTCCTGTGCTGTAACAGAAGGATTTGTAACCTCAACTGTTACTTCAACATTTTCTTCTATAGTTTCTGTTTCGTCAGTTTTTGGTTTAGAATCATTTCTGTTATTTTTAAACTTTTGTCCGCCGCCATTGTTATTTCCGGCTTTTTTGAATCCGCTTAACGGAAGTTTCATTTTAGCGGCTTTGGCTCTGTATTCGCCGTCAGCAGTTGCAGATGCATACTTGATATCTTCCATAATATATCCGTTGCCTTGACAGTGCGGACATTTTTTAGCAAAGATTTCGGCAATAGCCTGACCTTGACGGTGACGGGTTAATTCCACAAGTCCTAAATCAGAAAGCTGACCGACTTGAGGTTTCGCTTTATCCGGTTCAAGAGCCAGTTCAAGTTCTTCCATCATTGCAAGTTTGTCAACTCTTGATGTCATATCAATAAAGTCAACAATAACCATACCGCCGATGTTACGTAATCTCAATTGTCTTGCAATTTCATGAACGGCCTCAATATTTGTTTTAAGTATTGTTTCGTCCTGTGTTGCTGAGCTTACAAACTTACCGCTGTTTACATCAATAACGGTAAGAGCTTCAGTTGTCTGAATATACAAATAACCGCCTGACGGCATATTAACTTTGGTTTGCAATGCAGCTTTAATTTCTTTATGAATATCCATTGCAACAAGTAAAGGTTCTGTTCCTTTATACAAAGTTACCTTAATGTCTTTATTCATATGCCAGGTTTGAAGAAGATTTTGCAGCCTGTTCATTGCAAATGCAGTATCAACAATGATTTCTTCGGTGTTTTCCGTGCAGGCTTCTCTTATAACTCTGTAGAGTAAATCCTGGTCACGATATAAAAGCGCCGGTGCAGTAACTGTTTCCGCAGAGGTTACAATACCGTTCCATTTTTCTAAAAGAATTTCTAAATCTTCCTGTATATCAGCCTCTGATTGCCCTTCGGCTTCTGTTCTGATAATAACGCCAACGCCTACAGGCTTTAAAAGACTAACGATTGATTTTAGTCTTGCACGTTCTTTTACTGTAGAAATTTTGCGGCTGACATTTATACCTGCTTCATTTGGCATAAGAACAAGAAAACGTCCCGGAAGACTGATTTCTGTTGTAACACGAGGACCTTTATGGCCTGTAGGCTCTTTAACAACTTGTACGACAAGTTTTTGTTTCGGGGCAAGTTTATCTTGAAGTGCACCTTTTTTCATAACGTCTTGTGCGTGTAAAAATCCCATTTTATCAGACCCGACATTTACAAATGCCGCATCAATACTTGGTAATACATTTTCGACCTGTGCAAGGTAAACATCGCCTAATAATATTTCACCTCTGTTTACATAAAATTCTGAAACTCTGCCGTTTTCAATCAAGGCAGCAATGTTATCACGTTCTGCGATAACGATTTTTTGACTTGTAATTTCGTTTTTCATTAATTAACCCTTTATAAAACTATAATTCGTGGAGTTCTTTGTCAAAAAAGCGAGTGCGGACAATATTATAATTGAACGCTTGACCAATCAAATTCATGAAGTCATCTATTCGGACAGTCGGAATTTCGCTGTTTTGACCGGTTCTCAATACTATGAATAAACAGTTATCCTCAAACTTATATGAATAAATTGATGGTTTAATGTTTATTGTTTTTTGTAAACCTTTTTTGTTTTTCTTTGAAATAATGATTTCTTCAAGAGAAAAAACTTTGTCTAAATTATACTTTAAATCTTCAATTTTGTAAAGCGTATTATCAATGGAAGCTACTTTGTATTCTGCCCAATAAACAGTAGTATCAATTGATTTGTAAGGCGGTGTAAGTCTTTTTACATCAACAACCCGTGCAAGTTCCGGCAATACTTCTGTCAATTTTTTCGATAAAATTTCCGGAGTTACATCCTCAAGTAAATCAATATCGACCAATTCGCAATTGCTTTCAATAAACAAAGGCAGTGCAACCCCCATTGAAACCTTCATTGTCGGATTGAACCCGTGAGAATACGCTATTTTTAAACCTGTTCTTGATAAAGCTTTTAAAAACGTATTCTGCCAGTCGAGATGGGAGAAATACTTTAGAGTCCCGAGTTTGGTTATTTTGATACGATACTTATAAACTATTTCATTTTGGTGGGATGTATCATAGGCAGGATCAATATGAGGCTTAGCCTGTATTTTTAATGCTTTATCTGACGGAATATAAGGAGGTGCAAGAACTTTTCGTGTTTTTAAATTCGTACAAACCCCGCAGTTTACGCATTTATGTTCGCAAGTCGGCTGGATAGCAAATTCACATCCTTGAGCAAACGCTTTTTTGTATTCTTCGATAAGCCAGCTTTTATCTAACCCTGTATTTATAAAATCCCATGGCAGAGGTTCAGTTAGAGCATACTCTTTTTCTGCAAGTTCTGATAAATTTATACCGCATTCCTGAGCGGTTTCCTGCCAGATACGTTTGTCAAAATACTCACCCCACGCATCCAGATAACAGCCTTTTTTATAAAGAACCTCAATATAATCACACAGAGAAGCATCTCCTCGGGTCAAAACAGCTTCTATCTGCGAAACAAATTTCTCGTGGTAATTAATTTTTACACCCTTTAAATGGGCAATTTTGTCTTTCAAATATTTAATATGTTCTGTTACTTTATCAAGATTCATTTGAGGTGTCCATTGAAGCGGTGTAAAAGGTTTAGGGACGAATATTGACAAAGTACAGGTTAAATCAAATCCGTGTTTCAGTCCTTTTTCTTTTTTAATCAATTTTGCGCGGTATTTTATTTTAGACAACAGTTCCGCTAATTCGTCCATATCTTCCAATGTTTCAGTCGGTAGTCCTGCAATAAAATAAAACTTAATTCTTGACCAGCCGTTTTCGTAAAGAGTCAAAGCTGCATTAAGTATTTGCTCTTCCGATATATTTTTCTTGATAAGGTTTCTTAGCCTTTGACTGCCTGCCTCCGGCGCAAGAGTCATAGTCGATTTCCTTACAGATTGAACAAGATTTGCAAGTTCAAGGTTGAATCCGTCAATACGTTGGCTCGGAAGTGATACAGATATATTTTTCTCGTTAAAATCAACCGATAGTTCTTTTATGACTTCTTTGATATTTGAATAATCGTTTGATGACAGTGATAAAAGAGAATACTCGTCATAACCGGTATTTTTTACTAATTCTTTTGTGATTTTAACAATTTCTTCGCCGGTTCGCTCTCTAATAGGAAGCGTAACGTGTCCCGGCTGGCAAAAACGGCACATTCTGCCGCAGCCCCGTCTGATTTCAATAACAGCTCTATCCTGAACAGAATTGGAATAAGGTATCGGATATGATTTTGGAGCTTTTTCGTAATCCAAATCAACAATCCGCTTTCTGACCTTGCCATTGTAGCCTTTTGCCCAGACACCTTCAAGTTTTGACAGAGCTTTTATTCTGTCGGCTCTAGGTTGACCTTTTGTAGCTTTCAGGGTATTACAGATTTCAAGTATAACATCTTCTCCGTCACCGATTACAAAGAAATCAATAAAATTGGATACAGGAAGCGGGTTGTAGCAGCAAGGGCCGCCGGCAAAAATTATCGGGTCATCTTCGTTCCTGAATTCGTTTCTGTAAGGAATCTGTGCCATCTCAAGCATTTTAAGTATAGTCGGATATGACATCTCATACTGAATTGAAAATCCTACGGCATCAAAATCTTTCAGGTTTCTTTTACTTTCTAAGCCATACAAAGAAGTAAACCTGTAATCCGGCTCCGGTGCATACACCCTATCTGCCATATAATCGGAATGTTTATTCACGATTTCATACAGGACTCTAACCCCGAGGTTACTAATCCCGATTTCATACTTATCAGGGAATGCAAGCGCAATACGAACTTCTGTAGAATCAAAATCTTTGTTGTAAGACAAAAATTCTCCGCCTACGTACTGGTATGGTTTTGTACAGTTAAAAAGATTTTCTCTTTGTTCTCTAAAAAAACAGTTCATTTATGCCAAATCTTCCGGAAAATATTTATCAATTTCTATTATTGTCCCATTCAAAACATTATTATCAAACGCTTTTATAAAATTAATCAAGTCTTCGTTTTTAATATCGTAATTGTATAAACAAACTTCGTCATCGACTTTGCGCATAACCCTTACGATATAATGACACTTCTTTGCATAAGAATTGAGTGTCTGCTCATTAAACTTTTTACCGTTTTCATCTCGTTTAATTTTTACATAATTATAGCCGGCAAAAAACTTGATTTTTTCCTCCGTTTCTACAGGTAAATCGTTGTTATGCCTGTTAAAAATATTAATGACCTTCTTATTGATATCGTTTTCTGCCATACTTACAACTCTCTATATGAATATTAAACAATATAATAAGAGCATGTTCAAGTCATATATTTGGTGTATTAATACTTTAAAGTTATATACATATTTCAAATTTTATATATAATAATAAAAACAGGAGATATGAAAGATGTTACCATTAATTACAGAAGAGCAGTCAACATTAGCATTTTCAGAAATATTTGAGGATGTTCAAACCTGGCGTAAGCAAATGATACATTACCTCAAAGACGAAAATCCTGAAATTAATACTGCAATATTAGAAGCGGCAAAAACTACAGATTTAGACCCTAAAGCTGTTGCATTGGGTGCATATATGACATATAGACTTCTAGAACTTGCGTCAGATGAAGATGCGGAATTTACTGTTGAAGATTAAAGAATTCTTAGATTCCTTTGGTGACATATTGCAATTGCAATAGCATCAACAGTATCATCAAGTTTGGGTAGTGAGTCTGTATTTAATGCCAGCTTTACCATAGTTTCAACCTCTTTTTTGGATGCTCGGCCGTAACCGGTTAGAACCTGTTTTACTTCTATTGGAGTGTATTCATATATTGGAATTTTGTATTTTTGAAGAGCTGCAAGAATAACTCCTCTAGCTTCTGCTACAGGGATAATTGTTTTTTGATTTTTAAAAAAATAAA
This sequence comes from Candidatus Gastranaerophilales bacterium, assembly GCA_944324835.1. Classification (GTDB taxonomy): domain Bacteria; phylum Cyanobacteriota; class Vampirovibrionia; order Gastranaerophilales; family Gastranaerophilaceae; genus UMGS1585. Next base: position 27,657 of record CALUXV010000001.1, on the reverse strand, counting down.
GTTTTTCTATTGAAGCACAATCTGGTTTGTATTCTTCAAGAATCGTCGATAAGTCAGTAAAAATATCCAGTAAACGTTCCTCATCACGGCAATCCTTGCAGGTTTGTATTGAACCTGATGCGGCTAATTTTATATAATCATTCTCAACTTCTATAATTCCGTAGCCAACTATAGCCATCCCCGGATCAATACCTAAAATTTTCATACTAAAATTATACCATAACTTTAACGATAAATAATATAATCGGGTGTTTTGAACACCCGATTATCATTAATTAATCAAGTTCTTCAAACAAATCAAATTTGCGTAAATTGACTAATTCTTCCGGAGTCACCGTATCTGGTGCCATTGATTTTGTTTGATAAGCTTTTTCCAAAAGTGTGACTTCCTGACGTTTCAACGCATCATCCGCAAGTACAATATCGCAGCCTTCCAATGTTCCCATAAGTTTTACAACTCTTTCACTCGGAGAACCTTCTGCATTAACCGAGTCTTGTACTTTATAACTAGACCAATCTTCCGGAAGTTTATCGACCGTTGAGTAATCCATATTGCATCCTAAGCGTTTCCCTGTTTCTTTTTTCAATACTTTTGTAACATATTCTTTTTGTGATTTAAAACGTGATGGCAGAATAATTTTATTTCCAATAATTTCTTCCGGTTCACGTTTCTCATATTTTTTAAGCAAGTCTGCAGCAATTTTCAAATGTTCTAATTCATAAGACAAAAATTCTTCCCATATACTTTTTATTCTTGTATCAGGTTCGTCTTCCATACAGGTATAATAGTTGCAGACCTCTGTAAATTCGTGTATCAAAAGTTTTTCAAACAAAGTTTCAGTCGGGTCAATTAATGACTCATACATACTAACGTGTTCTTCTTCAACATCTTTTATTTCAGCATAAGTTTCTCTTAATCCTTCATTTCCGTACATAAAACCGTGTTCTGCATAATAGTTATGTGTTTGTTGTTCTGCAGATAATAATGTTAAAATATTTACCTTCGTTTGAGGGGTTGCTGTTGCTTTATCATAATGATGTCTTAATCTTAAGGCGTTATCATTATGATGATTTTGTGTCGGACGGGCAAGAATTACATCCGTTTGCCCCTGAAGAATATCATTTGGGTTTATCCCGTGTGTAATATATGCCCATTGAGAATATCTGTAAAGGTGGTCAAAATCCTCTAAAAGCCCGAAATCAAATGTTTCTTTTACATAAGAATCCGGTTCATTTTGAGAAAGCCAGGCGGTTAAATCAACCGCAACCTGCTCGTAACCTAATGTTGTTTCCAAAACAGTTTGGTCTTCGGGCCCAAGCCAATTGACTGTAGTTTGCTGCATATCTTCTATTCTTCTGATTTGTGAAAGAATCGCTTTTACATCATTATCATCAAATACTCTGGCGAAATGATGTTTAAAATTCCAGGCTTCAACTTCTATACCGTTCATAAATATTTGTCTTGTTCTTGTATAGCAGTCAACGTCTTTTTTATTAAAAGGGCGTCTGACAATTTCATGCCAGCTTCTTAACTGTCTGTCTAAAGGTGTTCCCTTTTCTTGTAATGGATTAAATGTCATATTATTTTTCCTTTCGTTATAAATTTAGAGAATATGAGAATAATTCTCCGATTTTGGCGTTATATCGTCTCCCATCTTCTTTGGCAAACAGATTCTCCCAGTGGCTAAAAGGAGTACCATCCGCAGAATATGAAGGATTGCACATCATAAGATGATGGGTATTGGTATCGTATCTAAGCGGAAATAAATCTTCCATCTGCATAAAGCTTGCAAGTTTATCACTCGGATATTCGTATGCAAATAGTGCTGTATTAATACGATTTATTCGTTGCTCATAGGTTCTGCCGCCTGAGTCATTGTCATCTGAGACATCTACACCCGGTGCATAGTCTCTTATATATTTTAAATCCTGTGATTCTTTTTTAACGGCATCATAATTGTCTCCGTTAATAAATGCGGTTCCTGTAGTAAAACCTAATGATTTAAACCGGTCAAAATCTCTGGAAGTTTTTTCTCCTATTATACTTATTGTAGTTTTTTCTGAACGCCTTCGAATTTCGTTAAAAATATACTGCGTTTGTTCAAATCCGGGTAATGCTCCGACTCCGGTATAATTTTCCATATCATAGTTGCCAATATGCTTGGCAGAATCAACAAACATTGCTTCAAAACCAAGATTCATTAGCCTTACCGATTCATTTATCCAGAGTTCAACATGTTCTGGATTATCCCACGAAAATGTTTCGTCTTCTTTGTCAATATGTGCTATTTTTATTTGATCGGCAGAAATCACAGTTCTAAAGCCTGTTTTAAGCCCACGGAAATGCGCTAAATCATTAAAAGCTCGAAACTGTTCCTCTTGAGTTATTTTACCCTCAATCGAAAAATTTATTATGTTGCTGCTATATCCTGCATTAAGTTTTATTCCGTATATCGAATTTTCAACATCAGCAGGCTTATTATAACCGTCACCGTAAATATTAGGGAAAACTTGCGATAATATAACACAATTTGCCCAGCTTTTTGCGGATGGAGGTATTGCAGGCAAAAGTTTAATTGAACTTAAAATACCATTTGAGCATCTATTATTATGCATTTCTGCTATTGCACGATTATTAATCTCTATATAATTTGCCGTGCGCCCCCAATTATCACCGTAATTTGGTGATTGAATTAAAGAAGGAAATTCTTTATAAAACTCAAAACATTCACACAATGTAACTATCGAATTAACTGCATCTTTAACTCTTCGGGATAGAAGTTCAACAGGAATAATATCCCCAATCCATTTCTTTATTCCGGATTGGAACAAATGCTCATTAGTCCAATTGTCAGGCACTAATTCTGTCGATTCATTTAATGCATCTAATAATTTATTAACTATCATGTTTTCAACTTTAGTTAATAAATATTTTCAAACATTACCAGATAAGACAAAATTAACTTAATAAAAATTAATATAAAAGGCAATTTTTATTTTTAGGAAGGTTTACCTTAATATGATTAATACATATTATACAAATTACAATACCCCGACTTTAAATTTTACCGGTAAAACATATTCTAAAAAAGCGTTAAAAGAACTTGATGAGTTTTGTGATTACCCTTCTAAAAAGGCTAAGAAAGCTGCCGCAAAACATATACAAGCATTTTTCTTACCCAAAAATTATGTATCATTGGAAAGATGTGCATTCGGCTATAAAGCACCTGTAGGTTCAAAACCATTGGATAAATATACGGGAACCCGGCTCAAAACAGCAGGATTTTCAACAGAAAGCGGCGGCTATGGCGGCGGTTGGATAAAAGCAAACTGTGATACCCCTTTATCAACAAAAGATGTGCACACTTGCGCTCTTGTAAGCCTTGTAAATGAAAACACGAACGAACAATTAATGTATCACGTATACTCTCATACAACTTCAGAAAAAATTAAAGAACTTATACAAAATGAATTCCCACGTTTTAACAAGGTTAATATAATGCCGGGAGACCAATTTCAAACCAATTCAACTGTTAATAATATATTAGAAGCTGTTAACGAAGTAAATCCAAAAGCTATGCGTCAATATTATCACATGCCGGTAGAAAATCCAGAAGTTGTATCAATTAATGGAGAATTCAAATACTTGGATAATAAACGACCGGATGAAATGACATTTACAGAAGTTGCCCAATATAATTATGATTAACTTAGTTTAATACATTGTTTGCTTGTTGTTTTATTATTTTAATTTAAAGATAGTTATATTTGAATTTTTAAACTTACTTAATTGGTTCAGCAAGTCTAATCCAGTCAATTGTATCTTCAGAACTTTTCAGGTGTGTCTTTTGAGAATAATACATTCCTGGTTCAAAAATACCATCTGTACAAAGATATAGTCTATCTTTTTTGAGTAATGTTTTATGATTCATTTTTGCAATATAGCATCTTGTTTCAATTCCTTTAGGACCATCATGTGCTTCAAGAATAAAAACACTTCCTTTTTTAGTTAAATAAGATACTTTACGCCCCAACGTAATTCCTTGTTTTTTATCAGGAATAAATTTTATTTCTCTTTTTTTATGGAGTCCGATATGTTTTGTTAATATTTTATCTATTTCCAGCGGCGATACTGAACCTTTATTAAACCACATACTTCTTGTTTGATGAAATATTCTGGAGAATTTTTCTTCATCTGATAGTTTAAGCAATGGATCAAAATTGTTTTTTTTATTTGAGCCTCTATTTTTATCAAGATGTATATTTGCTGGCTTAATATTGACTGGCTTTATTTTAATTATTTTTTCACCTTCATTTTCTGTTTGAGGCATTTTATTACCCAACGAATTACTTTCTTTTGTTTCTGGATTAGCTGGCTTTGGTTCAACCGGCTTTATTTCAATTGGTTTATCTTTTGGGGATATGGTTGAAGTGTGTGTAAATACATCTTCATTTTTTGTTGTTTGTTCTATTTTTTTTCCTTTTTTAATCAGTTTTTTGCATAATGGTAATTTAGAAGCAAGTAGACAGACTCCTATAATGAAGCTTGCTTGAACAAGTTTATTTTTGTAAAACGGGGTAATAGTATTTTCAGAACTGTTTTGTTTCGGTTCTGTTTTTTTTCGGTTAAATTTATAACCTCTATTAATATCATTACTGTATAAAATCTGTCTCAAAATATCCTCCGTTTAGTATAAAACCTCTAAAAATATTTTTTGCTACTTTTTATTTGATTTAAATAAACTTATTACTATATTGAATAAAAACTGATTTCGTGTGATATTGGCGTATTTATAATAACGGTATTGTATATCAAAACTTACGTGGTCGTTCAATCGATATTTCCCATCTATTGAACCACCATAAATATAAAGTGAATCTGTTGGTAAATATGACAGCTGCCAGCCGCTAAATAATCCAAAGCCGTATGATAAATTCGTGTTTTTAATTTTCCCTGCAAAATTAATGTTCAAAGTGTTGTCAGAATACCATTCTGGAGAAAAATATCCGCCATATAGCCGTCTTTTTGAATCATATAAAAATTCTTGATTGTATTTATATCCAGATTGATATGTAACTAAATCTGCTGAAATTTTTTGCAGGAATGGTTTCGATAAATCATACCTAAATAACTTTCCTATTCCAAGCATACCTTCCCAATAAGGGTTGTTTTGCATATTATATCCGTCTTTTGAACCAATACCGCCTTTTGCAAAAAGATAACTTCTATACGGTAGCCGATATGTTAAATCTAAATAAAGGTTATTATCAGCAACCTGCCCCGTAAACCTCCCGTCGATATTTACTCCGACAGCAGATAAAAATGTTTGTTCCGTATTATTCCGATGAAAACCGAGTTTTACATTAAATTTATCATTCAGATAATATTTTACCCAGGAATCAGACAGAAGCATAACACCATATTGTTGAAATGCTTTCAGTCCGATATCAGCTCTTAAAGCAATTTTTTCATTCAACCGTCCTTGTGTACCTAATCTAATCTCATTAGTAAAATCATTTAACGGTTCCGGCCCTTGCCCTTGAAAAACTCCGGATTTATATAAAAACATAATATAATCCAGATAAACCTGCATATTTTTTTCATAACAGGAGTTACTAAATGCAATTTTATTAGCATCCATTTTAAATTCTTCGTTCAATTTTTGAACATAAAGTTCATATCCCATTGTAAACTGGTATGCGCGTTTTCTATTTATTTCATTTTTGAGTTGTATAACTTCATTAGTTGTAGGTAAATTTTGTAAAATTTTATAGGAATTTTCATAAAGTTCAAGGTTATAATATGCTTTGGCTTTTAAATATTCTATTTCATAATCGTGAGGCAGATTTTTTAACTCTTGCAACGCTTTTAATTCCGAACCTTCAGAAATATAACTGTGTGTTAATCCCATTTGAGCAAACTTGTCATAGGGAGACTTTACGAGAATATTGTCGTATACACTTCGTGCCTGTGTATAATCTTTTATCGGAATATCCCGCTCTGCTTGAACAACTAAACCAATGTCAGATTCTAAAAGATCATTATCTTTAGCTATTTTATATGCTTCATCTGTTTTTTTTAATTTATTAAGTATAAAAACATATTTTTCTGCAATATCTTTTGTTTTATATTCAGAATAGTATATATCAAATAATTCTTTTTCTGCTTCGTTGTACATTTTATCCTCAATTAAAGAGTCTATTTGATTTATTACTTCTTCATAATACTGGTATGCAAAGTTGTCCAAACTGTAATAATCTGTTGTATTTGCAAAGCTGGAATTTAAGGATAAACTAATAAAAACTAGTATTATTAATAGATTTTTCATATCGATATGATAAGAAATAAGATAGTTTTAAATAATAATCCAACCTGGTATTATACTTTGTTAAAAGAATATTTATAAATAAAAAAAAGACTGTCAAAGACAGTCTACAACTATTACAATTTCATATAGACATTTTTTCTTTTATTTTGAAGTGTGTTACTCAAAATAACTAATATGACAATAAATAACTATTATTATAATATCCCTTGGTTTATAACCTACTTTATTAGTATATACCTTTGAGATACCTTTTGTCTATCAGATAAATATGTTTTGTTACAAAACTTTATCTATTAGCATAACACCATCAGGAGTGTCAATTTGAGAGGGTTTGTCATTATCAAGCAATTGTTTTGCAGCATGTATTATCCAGCTGTCACTTCTGAAATCAGGATAATTATTTTTATTTAGATACTTTTTTGTTCTTTGAGTTTTTCTCTCTAGCCATTTATCAAGTATATTTATAGCATTTTTTATAAATAGTACGCCATATTTTTGGTTTAGTTTATCTAGTTGTTCTTGAGTAAGGTTAACGTTTGTTATATTTGCAATTTGTATACAATTTTCTGTTGTTAATTTTTTCCGTCCAGAATACTTTGTGCAAGTTCTATTTTTATTTTTTTTATCTTTTATTAATAATTTATCACTCCAAAAATATTGATTATTTCTGTTTAGAAGTCTATAACCGTCTGATGTAATGATGTCAAAACAAATGTTAATAAATTTTATTAATTTTTTTGAAGAAATATGCATTTCTTCGGCTATTTTATTTATCTCTTTCCAATCAATTAAGTGATTGGGTTTAATTTTTAATATACACATAAGTTCTAAATAATATCCAATACCTGCATGTCCAAATTCTTTTTGTAATTTCGTTAAAAAATTAGTATTTATATTTTTCATTGCCTGGTTCTCCAAATAATTTCAACATTTCAATAACGTAATATTTCATCTTACATGTTATGTTTCTTGTTGCAAAATATATTTTGTAAATGTAGCATTCACTGCATTTACAGTGCTTTTTGTAGCACTCAATTGCAGTTTGATTCCATTTTTTAGGTTTTTTTCTGGAAATAGTTTCTAGCATTAGATGACCTTAATTTTTTTTAGAACTGTTGTTAAAACATTTAAGGATATAGCTTGATTTATAATTGTTATTGCTAAATTTTCGGCTTGTTTGTCTGTAATTATATAATTTTCTTTTTCTAAACAATTTAAAACAATCCAGGGCTTTAATCTTTCTGTTATTATGTATAAGACTCTTTTTTCATCTTTTAATCGGTTATTCTTAAACAAGTTTTTAATTAAATTCATAATACTCCCCCTAATTTATAATAAGCATCTTTACAAATTATTTTTATATGGTTAAATGTAAGATATTAAAAAACATTTGTATAATTATTGTAATATATTATTTTACAAGTGTCAATATGTAAAATACAATATAGGTCAATTGGCTATGAAATTAAAAAATCTAACTACGCTTTTAACAAACGCATTGGGGACACCTGTTAACCAGTCGATGTTGGCTTTAAGTTTAGGAATTACCCGTCAAACAATTAGTAATAGAATTAAAAATGATAGTGAAATTACAGTATCAGAACTTGCAAAAATTGAGAACTATTTTAACGTAAACATTACAAATCAAGCCAAAGGCTTATCTTCTTCTGATGTACTGATTGATTATTATCCAGATGTCTTTGCAAGTTGTGGAAATGGTTCAATAGTATTTTCTGAAGATAAAGAAATATTTTCAATTCCTCAGAAAATGTTTAATAATTATTCAAGAAGTAAAAAATATTCAATGATTCATTCAAGAGGGGATAGTATGGCTCCTTTTATATGTGACAATGATAAAATTATTGTTGAACATTCAAATGGTGAACAAATTATTGATAATAAGATTTATGTTTTTTGTTACAAGAATGAATTTTTTGTAAAAAGACTATCAAAAAACGTTGATGAAGTTATAATAAAGTCTGATAATCCAGCTTACAGTACAAGAATCATTAAAGAAGATGATTTAATTGATTTATCTATTATTGGACTAGTTGTGGGTATAATAAGAACGGTATAGTATATGTCTTATGCTGATTTTTCAGAAAAAGGAATTGTTTTATTGGTAAAAGTAATTCCGAATTCAAGCAAAAATGAACTTATAAAAGAAACTGATCGTATTCGTCTTAAAATTACTGCTCCTCCAGTTGATAATAAGGCCAATAAGTTTGTTATTGAATTTTTATCAAAATATTTTAAAGTTCCTAAAACACATATAGAAATTTTAAGAGGTAATACATCAAGAGAAAAAACAATTTTACTAAATGTAGTAGAAGTTGATAAACGAGATTTTATTAAAGAACGCCTTGAAAAGCTTTAGTTTAATTTTCTTGCAATACGCTTATGATAATAATATAATACTTGTATGGAATGTCCAAGATGTAATAATGAAGTCAGTGAACATGATAAAGTTTGTCCGCATTGTAAGAAGGTATTGCTATTAGAATGCCCTATTTGTCATAAGCTTAGCCGTACTCCTTTATGTCCTGAATGCGGTTTTGTTATAATAAGCAAATGCCATAATTGTGGACAAATTAACCAGACAATAAAAGGTGTATGCAAAAAATGCGGGTTTAGTACTTATAAAAGCATATCAATGAATGAAGCAGAAACTGATGAATTCGCTTGTTTAGCTATTACTTTCCCTAATCTTGAAGAATTACGTCCTGCATTAAAAAATAAACAAATATTCAATAAATTTTATAAAAAGTTGAAGAGTTTTATTTTTAATTATGGAAAGCAGCAGGATAATAGGGTTCAGCTGATAGAGAATAACTTTATTATCAAATATTATAAAGAATTTTCAATGTCTAGTTCTGTTAATAAAGCTGTTAAATCTGCATTAGAATTAATGAATAAAGTTGCTGAAATAAGTTATAAATTTAAAAAATCTAAAGGCATAAAAATGGCCTGCAAAATGACTATTTTGAAGCGTACATTGGAAAATGACAATGAGTCATTTAATACCGGTTTGAATATTAAGCTTATTAATACAGATGCTAAAAAGGAAGATTATGCTGATGGTCTCCAATTAATTACAGATCAATATATAAATAGTATTATTTCTCGTCAATATAAACTTGAAATGATATATTCATCACAGGTTAATGATGAATTGTTAGAATTTTATGAATTCCCTATTAAGGAACAGTTAACTCCAATAGTTGATGATGAGCCAAAAGATAAACAAAATATTTTAACAAAACCAAAAGAACTTCCTAAAATTACAGATTTAAATGATGAAAAACCTGAGATAGATTTATACTCTAATAAAGTAATTGATATTAAAACGAAATGTGAATTTTTATCTATACCAGGAATAGACGTTCCTGCGAAAATAAAAGAATTTTTATCAGAAAAAAATGTATTTTTAACCTTAAAATCAAAACCTCGTCTTGGACTTAGTTCTGCATTTATAATGCAGACAATATCATCAGTTAATCCTAAAATATTACATGTAGTTTGTTCTGAGGGGTTTGTTTATGATCCTTATGCTTGTTTTAAAGAATTAATTGCATATTATTTAGGATTTGATACAAAACTGGCTAATTTAGATGTTAATACTCAAAATAAACTTAATACTTTTGATAAAGATGAGTTTCTGTATAAATTGTTAATTCATAAACCTCTTGAAGATATTGAACCTCAGGAAGCTTTAAAACAATACATGGAAATTTTCTATGCATTTATAGAATCTCAAAAAGGGTCTGTAATTTTTATAGAAAACTTCGATTTAATTGATGAAACTTCTTTGGAAATATTCATCAGTATGATAGAAAATTTTGAGAGTATGGGAATTTCTTTTGTTGTAACTGTTCCTGATACATATCTTGCCCATAAAGAAATTAATGAATTATTATATCTTGATGCTTATAAAGAAATAACTATTTTAAAGACTGATTTTGAACGCCTTGTAGAAACAATTCCTGAAGATATTTCTGAAATCCAAGATTCGTTTTATTTCCAAAAAATCAAAGATCAATTTCTTGGAGGTACGTTATATTTCCAACATGCAATGCAGTATTTGCGTGATACAAACGTATTTATTTCTCATGAAGGCAAGTTAATAATTAATTCTGAAAAAACTATTATATTCCCATCTTCTTTGGAGCAGCTTCTTGTAAAACGTTTTGAGTCATTAGAAGAAAATGAATGTTATATATTAGCCTATGCATCATTCCTTGGTAATAATATGGTTATGGGAATATTGAACGATTTGGGAATCGAAAAGCTTGGAGATGCAATTCGTTCTCTTTGCGATAAAAAATTTATAACTGTTAATAATTATATTATAGAGGTTCAAAATTACCGTTTATTACAAGGTTGTATAAAAGAGTTTTTAGCAGAAGATGTAATAAAACTGCTTACGAAAAATATTTTTGAAAAATTGCATGCTAAAACTATTGCAGTTATTAAGTCACTAGGTCTTATAACTGAATCTCAAATGACTATTTATGAACTATCAGAATATGCGCTTAGTCATGGTGATTTCAATGCTTACTTAAGAAACTGTAAACGATTCTTGAATTTAATTGAAAATATTCCAAGAAAAAATCTTCTAGATGAAGTTAAAGATGCGAAGGACAATATTTATCGTACATTGAGTAAATATTTAAATAAATATCCGTCACATAAAATTTATGCAATATCAAAGGTAATATTTGATGAATGTATGCGACGTAAAAATGATTTAATGATTATGAATACATCATCATTAATGTTAGATTCTGCATTAATGGGTGAAAATTACATTCTTGCGCAACAAAGTTTGCACCATGTACTTATACGGATGTTAAATCCTGCATTAGCAGAAGCCGGTGGCGGAAATGTAAAATCAAAATATTTCTTTTATTCTTGTATTAATGTCAAAATACTTTTCCATGCCGGGAAATTCCAACAATGTATTGAGGTTTTGGATAAGATTATTGGGTCTATCAATCAGGAATTATTTATTCAACTTGGGCAGAGTAATGTGTCAAAGGATGCATTTGTTAATTATTTCATGACAATTCTTGTTTATGGTGCTCTTGCAAGAGTAATTGTTTGTGACTCATCTTTGAATAAATTCTTCGAAAAAATCAACTATATGTTTTCACAAGATATTCCAGGTAAGAACGCAATTTTGCAATTAAAACAATTACTTCATAATGAAGAATTTGAATTTAATGAAAATGAAATTGAATCAGACAATATTTCTCAATTAGTAGGTACATTTATTTCTGCATGGAAAAAATTCGATGGCGATTACAACCAATTTGCGCAAAATATCTATAAAGTCAAATTGATGGCAAGAGCAATGAAAGAATCTTTCTGGAGTTTATTAAGTGATTTAATTATTGGTTATTGCTATCAAAAACTTGAAGCGGATGTAAAGGCAAATGTGATATTTACAGATGTTGCAACAATTGCTCAAAAATCAGGTATGGGATTTTTATCAATTCTTGCAAATTGGTTTATTGCGAACTTAAAATATGATTTACATGAATATGATAAAGCTGCAAAATTGATTGGCGATAATATTGTTGTTATAACTCGTTCAAATTCAGACGATAAGTTGATTTCAATACTTTCGTATATTTTACAAATTAATATTATTATTGCTCAAAATGTCGTAGATACTGATATTGAACCTATTTTATATAAAATTAATTATGGATGTGAACGTTATAATTTTAAATATTTAGAATCAATGTTAACTGGATATGAAGATTACATTGAACGGTATAAAGCGGCTGTTGAAGCTAAAAAAGCTGAAAGTGAAACAAAATCGGATTCTGTTCAAACAGCTGAACAAGAAGAAAATATTGAAAAAGAAGAATCTATCAAACAGGATGAAACAGTTCAAGAAGATACTAAAAATACAGATAAATAAGGTTAAGGGAGATAAAAATTATGAAGATTTTATTTGCGGCAGCAGAAGTTGCACCTTTTTCAAAAGCAGGCGGGCTATCTGATGTTGTTGGAAGTTTACCAAAATATTTAGAAAAAGATGCTGAAATTGCAATTTTTACTCCTTTACATGGCGGAATTAATAAAGAAAAATATGGTATTAAAGAATTAGAAAATTCCGAAATGTGGATAACGTTTGGAACATCCCCGCAGAAATTTAAACTTCATATGTGTAAACTGCCGGATACTGATATTAATGTGTTTTTTATTCAAAATGACTGGTATTTTACTTGTTTTCATGATGTATATCCTAAGTGGATGGATCCTGAGTATGAACATGAAAGATATATCGCTTTTTCTCTTGCAACATTAGAATATGCAAAACAATTAAATTTTAGAGCAGATATTATTCATTCCAATGATTGGCATACGGCAATGATTCCTTTATATATTAAAGCAAATTATAAGTATGATGATTTCTGGAATAAAGCAAAAAATGTATTTGAAATACATAATCTAGCGTATCAAGGAGAATGGTTTGAAAGTGTGCTTGATTTTTCTAATATGCGTAAAGATATTGTATTTAATGAATGGGGATGTGAACATTACGGCAAAGTTAATTGGATGAAAGGCGCAATAAATTATTCTGATAGAATAGTAGTTGTATCTCCAAGATATGCACAAGAAATATTGACCGGTGAGTTTGGAGAAGGTATGGATTATACTCTTCGTGGAAAAACTGATAGAATCGTCGGAATTTTGAATGGAATTGATTATCAAGTATTTAATCCTCAAACAGATAAGAATTTATTTAAAAATTATGATGTAAGTACTTTGGAATACAAAGAAGAAAATAAAAAGAAAATTCTAGAATACTTTGGACTTCCATATAATCCTGATAGACCTTTGATTGCACTGATATCTCGTTTGGTTCCTCAAAAGGGAATTGATTTAATACGGCAGGCGGAAAATGATTTAAGAAGTATGAATGCCGATTTTATATTCTTGGGCTCAGGGGATTATGATTATGAAAATCTCTTTATCTGGTTGTCAAATAATACTTCAAATATAAGAGCGTATGTTGGTTATCGTGGAGATTTGGCAAACCAAATTTATGCAGGTAGTGATTTCTTCTTAATGCCATCTAAATTTGAACCTTGCGGGTTAAGTCAGATGATAGCAATGAGATATGGTTCGCTTCCTATTGTTAGGGCAACTGGAGGTTTAGAAGATACTGTTGTTGGGTATCCGCTTGATAATTCAACAGGTTTCAAATTTTGGCGATATGATGGCTGGGATATGAAAGAGGCTATTAATTGCGCATTAAATGTATATAAAGATAAATATACATTTAACGCAATGCGAAAATCGGCTATGAATACAGATTTTAGTTGGAAAAAGAGTTCAGAAAAATATTTACATATGTATAAGGAGTTATTAAATTAGGTGGAAGATATTTCTTTGAGAAATTATGCTCACCTTGGTGATGCTGTATGGGAGTTGTTTGTTCGAGAACACACTATTAAAAAAACTCCAAATACAAAAGTTTTGCATAAATTAACTACTGATAGAGTGCGTGCAAGTTATCAAGCTAAATTGTTAACATTAATAAGTTCAGAACTTACTGATGAAGAAAATGATTTAGCAAGAAGAGCCCGAAATGCAACTGTACCTGTAGCAAGACGTAATAATCAAAATGAATACAGGCATGCAACTGCATTTGAAGCATTAATCGGGTTCTGGTATTTAAACAATAAAGAACGTTTAAAATACTTTTTAGATAAATTTAATAATTTAGACGATTTTCATTAAGTCCAAGAATTTAAACTAGTCTTGAAAATTCGTTACTAATAATTATTTATTAAACTCAATAAATACATTTTTTATAATATCATACCCTTTAAGGAATGTTTTATAATCTACTTTTTCTTTTGCAGAGTGCATATTGTAAATATCTGCTAATCCTAAAAGGAATGGTCTGAATGTTTCTCCGTTTTTATTCTTTTGATGTGCATAAATGTGGGTTTCTGCTCCTGCATGGAATGAAGAAATTTCATTTTGTATACCAAGTTTTTCGCACGCTCTTGTGTGAACTTTTTCAATTCTGTCATCTTCAACTTTTTCAAATGGTGGTAAGTGGATTTCAAACTTGATTTCTGCACTTGCAAGACCTTCATACTTTTTATTGAATTTATCAACAATTGATTTCATTAATTCTTTCAGTTCATTTTCTTTTTCAACGCTTGCACTGCGGATAGAATAGCAGGCTTTTGCATCTGTATTAATAATATTTGTTGAAGAGCGTTCATTAATTTCAGTTATATAATCAGATGATTTAATACTATCTGAAACCAGTGTACTTACGGCATTTTGTATGCCGCCTGCAATTATTGCCCCTATATTGCAGGAAGTAATTACTCCTGTATCATCTTTAAAATACACACCTTGCGGCAGGTCATTGACTAATTCTGCAATTAGTTTTGCGGCATTCAATCGTTTTTTATCTCCGATATCATTCCCTGAATGTCCACCTATAAATGCTTTTACTGAAATTTTTGCATTGGTATAACTTGCCCCTGAAACCTGTAATTGTGCTAGTTTATCAGCATCACATACAAGGACATATTTGGATTCAATTTTGTCAAATTCAACGTGTTCTATACCGGACATATTTGTTTCTTCATCTCTGGTAAATGTGATTTCGAGTCCGCCGTGTTGTATATCAGAATTTATAACTTCTTTTGCAAGAAGAAGCGCAGATGCAACTCCTACTTTATCATCGGAGCCAAGAGTTCTTTCTTTAGCTTTAATAAAATCTCCGTCCAACTCTATAATTACTGGGGAATTATCTCCTACTACATCCATATGAGATGATAGCATAACAGGTTCTTTAGATGAATCCGTCGCAGGGATTTTAATAAATACGTTTTTATAGTTATCTAGAGAATAGTTAATATTATTTTGTTTACAAAAATTTTCTATCCATTCAATAACTTTTTCTTCGTGTAATGAAGGGGACGGAATTTCTGCTAAATTACAAAAAATATTTATTAATTCATACTGTTTTCTTAAATCACTAATCTGCACGGAAAAACCTCCTATTTGTACCTTTACTGCTGTTTGGATCTATTGGGACTCTTATTGAACGAAGACACAACGGACATCTACCGACATACGCTGTCCCTGTTTTGTTTTGATATAATCTGCCATATACATGGCAGCAAGAGAAATAGACTCCTAAAAATTTACGTTTTGGTTTATAATTTGAATTTTCTTCGTTCATATTTTCTTACTTTTTTGTCTTTTTTAGCTCGTTCTTTTTTCTGTTTTTCTAAAGACTTTCTACTCCTGGGCTTTGATTTCGTCTCTGGCTTGGGAGTACTGCAAATACTTATAGTTAATGGATGAATATATTTATCGCTAAAGTGTGCATAATCAAATATACTAAAACCATCTAACGATAAACTTCTTAATTCATTAATTTGTTTAATCAAATCAGATTCGGCTCCGTTCATGAATGTTATGAATAAACCGGCATATAGTTTTGTTTGCGGAGCTTTATTATTCAAAACTTCCTTCATTAACCCTGATGCAGTTACTGGATCACAAGTTAAAAATATCGGAGTGAATCCATCTACATAATTATTAATTGACCAGCGTTTCCAATCTTGCTGTTTCATATCTAATGCTGCTTGACGATTAGGGAAAATTACGGCAGTCAGGTTAACATTATTAGAACGGCAGACTTTTGATACACGTCTTACAAATTCTGTAACTTTTCCTCTTCTATATTCGTTCCAAGATTCCCATAGCGGCTCAAATTGAGTTAGTTCTACAGGGTCAATTCCGTATATAGACTTAAATTCATTTCTTGCAAAATTTGTATATCCCCAGCTTGATAAGTCACTGCCGGAATATTTCGGATCAATAGCTTGCGGATATCTGATATAATCAAGATTTATACCGTCCGGTTTGTATTTCTGTATAATTTCGCATAAAAGTTCAAGAAGGAATGTTTGAACTTCTGGATTTGCAGGGTCGATAAAATATCCGTTATGTTCCGCAATAGATGGTGTAGGTTTATTTTTGTCATAATCTCTTTTAGTAACATTTGCCCAAGATGGGTTTATTGCAACAATATTTTTAGGATTACTTGCAGGATTTCTTGCTCCAATATAGAACGTTTCAAACCAGATATTTACTTTTATATTTCTTTTGTGAGCTTCATGAATCCAAAAATCTAGTGCATCAAAATTTTCATAATCCGGGTTAACTTTCATAAATCCGCGGCTTTCCATTGTTGTACTAGGAAATATTGTCATTCCGTGATAATATGTTTCAAGAAATATTGTGTTAATCCCTGTTGATGCAAGAGAATCCAATACTTTACAAATTTCTTCCTGAGTTTTAAAAGAAGGTCTAATCCATACACCTCTTAGTTCTCCATTTTTATATGGAATTGCAGATGCTAAAGCTGTATTGGCTGATTCAATAGCAAGTTCCGAATATTTTTTTACATATAACTTACTTTTCATTGCTTTTGCAATATAATTTTCTGCTTTGTTAATATATTCTTGTGTCCTTTCGGCATTATAACCGGTATGTGATTGGACATACTTGTCTACGATATATTTAACTTCCTTAATTTGGCTTTGAGCGCTATAGATATAACTATCAGATGTAGTATAAGCTGTAAGAGTTTTATTTGTTCTGTCAACATATATTTTTGAACCTACTGTTATGTTTTGGTTCATCCAAACTTTAGCTCTGCCGTGCCCGCTTATAACAAGTCCATCTTCTGGAATCAAAGAGTCTGCACCGCTTATTTCAGTTACAACATTCCCTTTTACAATAGCTTCCGTCCCGAACTCATTTGTATTTGTTCTAATACCGAATTTTTTTGTATAAACAGCCATTTGATTGGCTCCACGAAATCCAGGGAAATGACTGTTGCGTTTGTTGGTTGCAGTCGTTGGGTCAAGTAAATCAATTTTGTATGAACCCTGGTTCATCAAAACTTCATTCGGCTTTATAATATATTGAGTAAAAGCATCTTGAGCCCATACGCCCAGACCAATCATTAAAACACTAAATACAATTATAAATAAAATCCGTTTTTTCATCACATTCCCGAAGCTATAATTATAACATTTTAATGATACAATATATTTTTTGAGTTTAAGTCCTCTAATAGTAGGATTTTGTTATAAAGTTCAAGTCCATTTTGTTCCTGATAAGCAGATTTGTATGCTTCAAGTGCTAGTTTGTAGTTTCCAAGCTTTTCATAAATTGAACCTATTTTCATGAATCTTTGATAACTATACGGAGAGATTATACCTGCTGCAAGTTTATATTGGTACAATGCTTTTCTATAGTAACCTCGTTTATAATAATAGTTTCCAAATGAAAAGCTTGCATATTGATATTTGGGTACAAGATTTGTTGCTTTAAAAAAGTTTGACATGGCGAGAGTATCATTGCCAAGTTCATCATACAATATACCAAGTCTTGTAAAATAAAATGGATCAGATGGATCCATAACCGATAATACCGAGTATCTGTTTAATAATGCCTGAATATATTTTTTTCGGTATTCTTCATCGGTTATTTGTTCAAAGTGATTATATAAAAGATTAGCCTGGTCTGCCAATGCATTTTTGTCAATCTTTGAGTAATCAATAGGAACATCATATTCTATACTTGCAAAATTTGTAGCAAATGATTTCATACTTAAATTTGCAGTAAGAATTAGTAATAACAATAGACATAACTTAATCTTATTCATTAGATTAATTATATCAAATTTCGAAAATTTTTAATAGAGGATTTTATGCTTAATCTTATATTTATGACATGTTTTATTATTTTTGCTTTATTAACTGCTGTCTTTATGCTTGTAGCGGGATTTATATTTAGTTATAAATCTCCTGACGAAATAAAATCTTCGACTTACGAATGCGGGCTTTCCCCTGAAACTTCCGCTAAAATAAGTTTTAATATTAAATACTTTAATTACTTAATAATGTTCCTAATATTTGATATTTCTGCAATATTTTTATATCCATTGTTTGCATCAGAATTTTATTACCTAAAATCTCATGCCGGTACGATTGTTGTTTTTTTATTTTTATTGTTATTTGCATTATTCATATCAATATTTAGTGGTTTTGTTGTAAAGGAGAGAAGATGAATATTATTGTTTCGACGATAGACAAGGTTTTAAATTGGGGCAGAGCAAATTCAATTTGGCCGTTGACATTTGCAACTTCATGCTGCGGTATAGAAATGATGTGTGCATCGGCTTCAAATTTTGATATTGCAAGATTCGGTTCAGAAGTATTTAGACCTTCTCCCAGACAAGCGGATTTATTAATATGTGCCGGAACTATTACACATAAAATGGCACCGGTCTTACTAAGACTTTATGAGCAGATGCCGGAACCTAAATACGTTATTGCAATGGGGGCTTGTTCTTGTGGTGGTGGTATGTTTGCCGGTAATGCGGCATATTCTGTTGTGAATGGTATAGACAAAATCGTACCTGTAGATATTTATCTTCCTATGTGCCCGCCAAGACCAGAAGCTTTATTTGATGCAATATTAAAACTCCAAAAAGAAATCAAAAAAGAATCAATTTTAACAAGAAAAGAATTTTTAGAATCTCATCAATTAAATTTAAAAGAAGAAAACGGTATTTTGATACGAAAGGATTACGATGAATTGTATTGATATGGTTAAGATAAAATTCCCTGATATTAGGATTTGTTCAGACAAAATTGAAACAGATTATCAGTTATATGAAATTTTAGAATATTTAAAAGGAACTTATGAATTATCGTTTGATATTCTTTTAACAATAATTGCTGTTGATTATAGTGATTATGTAGAATTAATTTATCCGTTGTTATCTACATATTTAAACGAACGAATCAATGTTTCAACAAAAGTAAAAGATGAAATAAAAACGGTTTCATCTATTTACCCGAGTGCGTATTTTGATGAATGTGAAATATATGATTTGTTTGGAATACGTTTTGCTGGAAATAAAAAATTAAAACGTTTATTTATGCCATCTTCTTGGATTGGTCATCCTTTAAAGAAAAATTATGAATTGAAAGATACGAGGTTAAGTTGGAATGGATAAAATGATTTTAAACTTAGGCCCTCAGCATCCATCAACTCACGGTGTTTTGCGATTACAAGTTGTATTAGAAGGAGAGCATGTCGTTTCCTGTGAACCTGATATAGGTTATCTTCATCGAGGTATGGAGAAGCTTGCAGAAGCAAAAAGTTATATACAGTATTTGCCTATGGTTGATAGAGTTGATTATTTGAGCGGATTTTTTTATTCATATGCATTTTGTAATGCCGTAGAATGTTTAAATCATATTGAGGTTCCCCAATATGCTAATTATGTACGTGTTATGATGATGGAATTAAACCGTATTGCCTCTCACCTTTTATGGCTTGGAACGTATCTGCTGGATTTGGGTGCTATATCTCCAATGTTTTATACATTTAGAGAGAGAGAAACGATTCTGGATTATTTTGAAAAAATTACAGGTCAGCGTATGATGTATAACTACTTTGTTTTTGGCGGAGTAAGACACAATATTCTTTATTTAGATAATGTTATAAAAATAGTTAATAATATTCTATTTAAAATAAACGAATATGAAAATATTATAACTGATAACCCAATATTTTTATCCAGAACTAAAGGAATTGGAATTATATCTAAAAAGAAAGCTCTTGATTGGGCTATAACAGGACCAAATTTGCGTGCCTGCGGCATATTAAGCGATTATCGCATGAATATGCATATTTATGATGATATTGAATTTGATATTGTAATGAGTAATGAAGGTGATTGTTATAGTCGTTATATTGTGCGGATTTATGAAATGAGGGAATCGGCGTTTATAATAAAACAGTGTGTAGATTGGTTAAAATCTAA
Organism: Candidatus Gastranaerophilales bacterium; assembly: GCA_944324835.1. GTDB lineage: Bacteria > Cyanobacteriota > Vampirovibrionia > Gastranaerophilales > Gastranaerophilaceae > UMGS1585. The sequence continues at coordinate 7,425 of CALUXV010000001.1, read as the reverse complement.
TAAAAAAATTCCGGAACCATCCCAAATATTTCTTAATAACTTTCAAAAAGGAGAAATATATTCCTATGTGGAAGCTCCAAGAGGATTAAGTTTTTGTTACCTTAATTCTGTAGGTGAATCTACTCCTTATCGGCTTAAATGGCGGACTGGTTCATATTATTCAACTCAACTGTTAAAAGAACTACTTAAAGGATGTTCTTTGGCAGATATTATGGCTATTTATGGTTCTTTGGATGTCGTATTACCGGAGGTTGATAGATAATGAATTTTTTATTATGTAAATTTTTGGAATTTATTAAAACAATAAATTTCTCAGAACATATCGCTCTGGTGTTATTTTCTATCTTGCCATTTGCTCTAATATTAGGTTTTCTAATCTTGACGGTTATCGGCCTTGTTCTTTTTGAAAGAAAAATTTTAGGGTATTTTACACAGAGAAAAGGCCCTAATAGAGTCGGATTTTGGGGAATACTACAAACAACGGCTGACGCTGTAAAACTTTTATGTAAGGAAAATATTGAAATTTCTTCCGGTGATAACTTTTTATTTACTTTATCTCCTATAATTGCATTTGCGGCAATTATTATACTCTGGTGCATTATTCCTTATAATGCTGAATTTAATATGATAAATTCTTCTGTAGGAATTCTTATTTATCTAATAGTATCATCATTTCCTATGTTGTTTCATTTTCTTGCCGGCTATTCAAGCAATAACAAATATTCAATCATAGGTTCATATAGGGCACTTGCGCTGACTGCAAGCTATTCTGTTCCAATTATTTTTACAATTTTGAGTATTATTTGTATTACAAATACTATGAATCTTAATAATATTATTCTTTTTCAAACAAAAAAATGGATAATTTTTAGTAATATTTTGGGGTTTGTAATTTTTTATATTTCATCAATTGCAAAATTAAATAGGTGTCCGTTTGATTTGTCTGAAGCTGAAAGCGAACTTGTATGCGGATATCATACCGAGTATTCCGGCATGCGATTTGCGATGTTCTTTTTAGGAGAATATGCAGAACTGTTTGTTATGTGTATATTGATTTCTATATTATTTCTTGGTGGATATCTGCCGCCATTTAATGTTTATCTGGCTAATATCTTTATGGGGAATTGTTCTCTATGTCGTTATCTTATATATTTTGAACAAACATTCTGGTTAATATTTAAGACATTGTTAATTATTTTTTCTATTATCTGGATTCGAGCGACTCTTCCAAGATTTACACAAAAAACAACTTTGGATTTTTTCTGGAAATACTTGACTCCACTTACAATAATAAATTTGATTATCATAACTTTTATGAGGATATAAATGTTAGAAAAAATATTTAATTTAGTAAAAGCGTTATTTTACGGATTTGTGACAGTCCTTTGGCATCTGTTTAAGAGGCCTGTAACAGAAGAGTATCCGGAAGAAAAACCTGTTTTAAACGAATATTTTAGAGGCCGACCTTTTTTGAATTCTTGTGCAGGTTGTGGCTACTGTAAGAGAGTATGTCCTGCTGATGCAATTAGAATTATAAAAAATGAACGTATAGTAGAAAAATATATTATTGATTTGAAAAAATGTATATTTTGTGGAAACTGTATGTTTTATTGCCCATCAAAAAGTATGCATATGAGTAATGATTTTGCACTTGCAACAAATTCTAAATCCGGTTTGCAAATTGATATAATTAACAGGAGATAGCAAAATGTCCTTAAACTCAATATTTTTTATGATATTTTCTGTAATACTCATTTTTTCTTCTATTGCCAGTCTTATGGCTAGGCGGATGATATATACGCTTCTTTGGGCTATGCTTGTGTTTTTAATGGTTGCCGGCTTATTTTTAGTACAAGGGGCTGTATATAACTCCATGGTTCAGTTTCTAATTTATGTCGTTGCAATTCCAATATTAATTGGAGTAACAATCATGTTGATTAATCAAAAACAGCAAAATAAAGGATTATTTTACGGCAGGGGAAAATATACCTTGTGGATTTTGTTAGGTATATTTTCGCTCATTATTATTTTAGGCGATTTTCTATCAATGAATAATATTTTCTTTGAAATTGTGAAAAATTGTTCAGTATATGTAAATTCTTACTCTGATTTATTTTCTATATCAAGAAATCTTCTTGGTGTATATCCTGTACTACTTTTAGAATTCGCAGCAGGAATTGTTCTTACAATTGTAGGTTTGTCTTATTATGGGAAATAATATTTTTTATTGTATAACTTTGTATGATTATCAAATGCTCAGTATAATATTATTTTTTATTGGGCTTATTGGTGTATCACTATCAAGAAATCTGATAAAGATTTTAATATCTCTTGAGTTTGTTATAAATGCCGTAAATTTACTATTTATTTCATTTGCGAGTTACAAATCTGAACCGTCATATCTTGGGTATACTCTTGTAATTTTTACTACCGGAATATCTGCACTTATTCTGGCTGTTGGTATATATTTTGCTTACCTTATTTATAAAAAAACAGGGAATATTGATGTGATAAAAATTTACAACCAATATAAGGAAATAGATAAATGTTAGAGAATTTTTCATGGTTTATATTAGTTCCTGTCTGGGTCTCTGTCTTAATTATGGGTGCAAGATTCCTTGACATCCCTTTTTCAAATAAAGCCATAGTATTTTTATCTGTGTTGTCAACACTTTTTTCTGGAATATATTCAGGAGTCGGATTGTTTTATACATTTCATAATGCGCCAGTTGAAATTTGTTTTAATTTTTTATCAATCAATGAATTAAACTTTCAGCTGGGTGTATATGTTGATATGTTAAATACGTTAGTTGGTTTAACTGTTTCAATTATTACATTTGTAATATACGTTTATTCTGTCTTTTATATGAATAACGAAAAAAGTTTTTCCAGATTTTATTCGTTAATGAATTTATTTAATTCTACGATACTTGCATTTATTTTTAGTCCGAACTTGTTTCAAATGTTCATATTTTGGGAATTAATTGGAACGGTTAGTTATTTGTTAATTGGCTTCTGGTATAATAAACCTAAAGTCTCTTGTGATGCAAAACGAGTATTTCTTATAAATGCAATTGGAGATATTTGTTTATTTATTGCCTTAATATCTATATCTGGTCTTGTATGTGCTGTAACCGGAGATATGTCATTGGCTTCATTGCCGTTTTCTAATCTAAATTTAATTGTTACATCTTTATTTGCTGCATCAACACCTATAATATATTTATTAATATCAATTATGCTTGTAATTGCATCAGTTGTAAAATCTGCTCAATTCCCTATAAATTCTTGGCTAATTAATGCGATGAGTGCGCCAACGCCTGTTAGTGCTCTTATACATTCATCCACACTTGTTATGGCCGGTGTTTTCTTATTAATGCGAGTATTTCCAATTGTTGCATCAAATTTCCTTACAGTAAAACTAATTATATCTTTAGGAGTTATAACTGCAATTATTACTTCAATTTCTGCGCTTGTTCAGACGAATATAAAAAAAGTTCTTGCGTATTCGACATCAGCACAATTAGGACTTGTTATGATTGCGTTGGGATGTCATAGTCCTATTGCAGGAATTGTTTATCTTATTTGTCACGCATTTATAAAATCTCTATTATTTATGTGCGCAGGGTGTGCAATAAAACTTATTAATAATGAAAATATTCTCTTTATGGGAAATTTTAGAAGTTGTATTCCCTTAGTTGCATTAAGTTTTATTGTTGGTGCTGTTTCATTATCAGGTGTTGGTTTTTCCGGCTACAGCGCAAAATCATTACTTGCATCTGGCTTTGGTGTATCTTTAAGTGCAGTATTATTTTTAATATTTGTAAATATGCTTACAACTCTTTATATATTTAGACTTTATTTTCTGGTTTTTGAAAATAAATCGGCTTATGAGTGTGAAGAGTTAGAATGTTATTCAAATCCGAAATTATATAATATTGCATATTATGTATTGGTATTAATGTCTATTATTGTGATTTTATTAACTTTTGTGCTTCCTGCCGGTCATATATCTATTTCTTATTTATTAAGTTTGTCTATGATTATTTTTGCTTATTATTTTTACAATAAAGGTATAAAATTAAAAAAATATCCCATATTATATAATATTGCATCTAATGGGTTTTATATCAGTAAAATTTACTATTTAGGGGAAACTATTTTATATAAATACTTTTCAATATTTATACACTTGATTGAATATTATATTTTCGGTGGTATTGAAATAATTATACGAAAAACACTTTTATTTTTATCAAGTTTGCTTCATAAATTACAGGTAAATAATTTTCAAATTTATATAACATACAGTATTTGGATATTAATTTTTATAATGTGCGTATTTATTTCTTTCTATTTATTAATTTTAAATGTAATCGGGGGGTAAATGATGATAGAAAATTTTCTTTTATTGCTTATATTCTTGCCTCTTCTTGCAAGTGTATTTATATTGTTACCTGTTTTTCCAAATAATCAAGTTTATATAAGAAGATTTGCTGTTTGGTTTGCTCTAATTGAAACTTTTTTTTCTTTATTATTTTTCTTATTTGGTGGTTCAAAAATTGATGTTCATAATATAGATTGTATTTCTTGTATTTTTTCTCCTGAATATAAAGTCGAAATACCATTTATTAGTAGCAATATTCTTAATCAAATCGGAATACATATTTCTTTTGGTGTCGACCGCTTATCAATACTTATGATTATACTAACAACTTTAATAATTACACTAGCTGTTACCGGTGCAAAACTATACGTTAAAAAACATTTTAAATATTTTTATTCATTAATATTTTTTTTAGAATCAATTCTTCTCGGAATATTTACAACAACTGATATGTTTCTATTTTTTACATTATGGGAACTTGAACTTATTCCTATGTATCTTTTAATAACTATATGGGGAAACTTTAAAGCTAAAAAATCTGCATTAAAATTTATAATTTTTACATTTTCCGGAAGTCTTTTTATGCTGCTAGGTATTTTGCTTATGTATTTTACAAACTTTACGGTAACAGGTATCTTAACTGCCGATATTACCCAGATAAATATGAATAGAGTAAATCTGTTACTACAACTAGTAATATCTATATTTTTCTTGATAGGTTTTTGCGTTAAGGTGCCGGTATTCCCTTTGCATAGTTGGCTTGCTGATACACATACAAATGCATCTACACCTGTTAGTATGATTCTTGCCGGAATTTTATTAAAGCTTGGAGTATACGGTATGATTCGTTTTAATTTCGGAATTTTGACTCTTGGTTTTACTGTTTTGTCTCCAATATTAGGCTCTCTTGCGATTATAAATATAGTCTATGGAGCTGCATTAGCTTACTACCAAAACGATATAAAGCGTTTAGTTGCTTATTCTAGTATTTCTCAAATGGGACTTGCACTTTTAGGACTTGTTTCTCTGACAAATACTGGTTATATTGGATGTATTTACCACCTAATATCGCATGGTTTTGTTGCTGCAGGGCTATTTTTTACAGTTGGAATTATAAAATTGAAATTTGGAACAATTAATATAAACAGATTATCTGGTATTGCAAGTATCGCTCCAAGATTGTATGGATTTTCTGTAGTTATAGTTCTTTCTGCAATTGGAATACCATTTTTCTCCGGATTTATAGGAGAGTTTTTAGTTATATATGGTGCTTTAATTTCATCACTTCTTGCATTAAAACTGTATGCAATAATTGCGGTATCAATTTTAATTCTATCAGCACTGTATTTAATGAAATTTATACATGAAGTATTTTTTGGTATTTTACCGGATAAATTTAAAAAAGTTCAGGATATTGCTGTGCATGAATTTCTTGTTCTAGCAGCAATATCATTCATTATTATATTACTTGGTTGTTTCCCGTTTGTTATAGTTAATTTCCTAAATATTTAAGAGAGGTTTATATGTTCAGTATTAATAACTTTATACATTACTTGCCTGAAATTTCTATTGTTTTTACTACTTTTTTACAATTTTTATTTGCGTTATTTGGGATTAAAAAAATAAGTAATTTTGTGACGTTGTTGGGTTTAGCAAGTTCATTATATTTTTTGATTGAAGCGCAGGTTTGGCCGACCGAGCTTTACTCGTTTTTATTCAAAATAATGATAATTATTTCTTCTATGCTAATCCTGTTTCTTAAGACTAAGCGGGTATTTATAAAATATACTATTCATTTTAACATTCTATATTTATCTGCTATTTTATTTCTGCTTATGATTGCATCATCTACAAATTATCTTTCACTATATTGGAATATTGAGTTATTAAGTCTTGCGTTATATTTTATGATGTCAATGGATAAAACACTGATTGGAACTGCAGAAGGTTTTAAATATCTTGTTTTGAATATACTAGCCTCTGCCTTTATATTAGTTGGGGCAGCTCTTTTATATGGATTAACCGGAACAATTTATTTTCAAGGAATATCTGATTTTATAAGCAATAGTTCTAATTATTCATTTTCAACATATCTAATTCCATTCTTTTTTATTTTTACTGGGTTTGGGTTTAAATTGGGAATGTTTCCATTAGGAAACTGGTTAATTGATATTTACAAAAATATTGATACACGAACTGTTACATTTATATCAACAGCTCCAAAACTTGCTATTTTTTCAGTATTAATAAAAATATTAGGTTCACTTGTTTGTTTTGAAACATCTTTTATATTAATTTTGTTTGGATTGTTTACCGGAATATTTGGAGTTATTTATGCCCTAAAATCTAATAACTTGAAAGAAATTATGGCTTCAAGTTCTTACATAAACATTTCTTATATGTTAATTGCTCTTAGTCTTTATACAAAATTATCAATTGCAACTATGTTGTTTTATTGGACAGCCTATATTTTTATGAATATAGGTGCATTTGCAGGAATTATATCATTGGAAAATTCCTCATTATACTCAAAACAGAATAATTTTAAAGGTTACTTTTATAAAAATCCTTTGTTTTCAACCTGTTTTGGAATTTGTATAATATCACTTTTAGGATTCCCTTTAACATCCGGATTTATTGCAAAAATTTATCTGCTAGCAGGAATATTGAACTCTGGAATTATAATACTGCCTGTGATATTTATCGTGATAGTTTTAATGATAATATCTGTTTGTTTTTATTTAAAGGTAATAAAAAACATGTTTGACGAAATACCTTACGAAAAAACTCAAGTTATAAAAACTAATAGTACAAATGTTTATATTTTATATACCTGTACTTTTATAACTGTAGTTTTAGGTATTATGCCTGCTTGTCTTATGAAAATATGTGAGTATATTTCATTTTATATTTAATAAAAATGCTTATTGCTATTGAATTTCTGGCTTTATCATATTAAACAAATGTAACGAAATGTAACAAAAGAGTTTAAAAAATTAAAGATTAAAAAAAGTGATGCCGTAATACCAGATATACGG